>NZ_JBKORF010000052.1:0-94305 GCF_047314685.1 Shewanella sp. BJSY2023SW001 | reverse complement strand
AAAGGGCGTACTTTCAGCGTCTATCAACTGACGGCGGGCTGTAGTCATAACCAACCTCGACTGAGCTTTGATGGGTATTTCAAAGCCTAGTCAAGCCTGGGCGAAACATCAAAAAGATATGGCTGTCCTGTCTTTCGGCATCTATCAACTGACGACGGGCTGTGGTCATAACCAACCTCGACTGAGCTTTGATGGGTATTTCAAAGCCTAGTCAAGCCTGGGCGAAACATCAAAAAGATATGGCTGTCCTGTCTTTTCTTGTCTTTTCTTTGAGCGTCCTGTCTTTTGAGCGTCCAAATTAATAAGCCAGCGGGGATTTCGGCTACGTTGGGGTGTCCTTGAGGATACAAGGGACTTTGGACAAGCAAAGTCCCTTTTGAGTTACTCCGCCGTCGTTGGGTCGATTGAACGTTTCACCTCATTGACGGCATTGATAGGAAAACCGCCCCTTTCCGCATGTTCACGCACCAGTGTCTCATTGGGGGCTATGTAAACGCAGTAGATCTTATCTGGGGTCACAAAGCTCTCTACCCACTGGACCTTCGGCCCCATATCTTCCAACACGGCACAGGACTTTTGTGAGATTTCACGAAACTCTGCCGTGGATAAACCTCCGGCTCCGGGTAAGTCTCTTTCAATGATGAATTTAGGCATAACAACCTCCTTACGGGATCTTGCTGAGTATAGTTCCTGAAGGGAAGCTCTTCCGCTTGGCTAGAGCTCTGGTCGCTGTGATTCTTTGGCATGCCGGTTTAAATGAAAACATCTTAGCTCAGTTGATATATCTGCTTTATTGGCCGAGGAAAACTCAATGTTAACCACAGATTTTGCAAATAGCGGCGGCTTATTGCACATTAGGGGTTCTTCAATGGCATCTGAGTTGGAAAGTGCATGCAGCTGTGGCAGATATTGGCGACATTCCTGTTGTTGGGCGCCCTGAGTGGCTGTTCCGGTCGTCCCGATCCTGTTTCCGCTCCGGCTACAGTGGCTAAGCCCCAAGTGGGCACAGAGTCCGAAGCCAAGCGATATGAGCAAGTGCCCCTGTCACAGCAGCGGCTGCTGACGATGCAGCGAGAATGGCATGGGGTTCCCTATCGTTTGGGAGGCATGAGCAAGCGAGGTGTCGACTGTTCGGGCTTTGTCAGCCTGACTTACCGGCGATTGAGCGACATCATGCTGCCGCGCACAGTGGAGGAACAGCGCAAGCTGGGGTTCGCGGTCAAGAAAAGCCAGCTCAAGGTGGGCGATCTTCTGTTCTTCAAGACTGGCTGGAGTAGCCGCCATGTGGGGATCTATATAGGCAACAATGAGTTTATGCACGCCTCTACCAGTCAGGGGGTGATGATCTCATCGTTAGATAACAGCTACTGGAAGCAAAAGTATTGGCAGGCCAGGCGCCTGCTCTAGTGTCGGGAGAAGGGAGATGGATAGCCTGTTACTCGCCAAAATAGCTACCGCCATCATAGCCGTGGTGGGCCTGTCGCTGGTGGCCGAGCGGGTCAGCCCCAGAGTGGCGGGTATTTTGTCCGGCTATCCGCTTGGTACGGCTATCGCACTGTTTTTTATCGGCATTGAATTGGGTGAACCCTTTGCTGCCGCCAGTGCTACCGCGGCCTTGTCCGGTTTTATCGCTTCGCTGCTGCTGATTTGTGGTTATGCCCTGGGTATTCGTCTCGGCGGTGGGCGGCCACTGCCGTTAGTGGCACTGCTGGGGTCAGGGCTGGGATTGCTGGCCTTTGGCCTCAGTGGCTATCTTCTGAGTCTGTTGAATCTTAATCTCCTCGGCGGAAGCCTGGCGCTGCTGCTGGCGATTGTGCTTGTGGGCTTGGTGCTTGCCAAAATACCGGACGCCACTGTGGCCAAGCCCGTTCGACTCAGCCCACTGGTATTGCTGCTTAGGGCTGCGGCAGCCGCCATAATAGTGCTGTTGGTCACGGCGGCGGCCAAACTGCTGACGCCGGCTCAGGCCGGTATTCTGGCCGCTTTCCCCATTACGCTTTATCCGTTTTTGTTGATCATTCATCTGGCCTATGGTGCGCCGCAGGCACAAACCATTATCAAGCATTATCCCAGAGGCCTGGGGTCGCTCATGTGTTATGTGATTGCGGTGAGCTGGCTCTATCCGCGGCTCGGCATTGTCTGGGGAACTGTGCTGGCGTTTGTGGTGGCAACCCTGTATTTGCTGGCGTTGAGCGCCTGGCACCGCTTGAGAACCAAGCCTCTTGAGACTCCCGACCCCGAGACGACAAAATGCTCCCGCTGATGGGGGCAGCAAAGCCTAATTGTGGTATGTTAGGCGCCACTGCAACACAAGTATTTTTGCCAAGGGGAACAGCATGGCCAAAGCCAAAATCGGGATAGTAACCGTTAGTGACCGTGCCAGCGCCGGAGTTTATGAAGACATTTCCGGTAAGGCGATCATAGAGACTCTCAATGCTTATCTCACCAGTGAGTGGGAAAGTGTTTATGAAGTGATCCCGGACGAGAGGACGGTGATTGAAGCCACCCTCAAGCGGATGGCCGATGAAGACGGCTGTTGTCTGGTGGTGACCACAGGGGGCACAGGGCCGGCCAAGCGCGATGTTACGCCCGAGGCGACCGAAGCCGTGTGCGATCGTATGATGCCTGGCTTTGGCGAGCTGATGCGCGCCGAGTCACTCAAGTTTGTTCCGACAGCGATTTTGTCACGGCAAACCGCCGGGTTGAGAGATGACACCCTGATAGTCAACTTACCGGGTAAGCCCAAGTCGATTCGTGAGTGCCTGGATGCGGTATTCCCGGCGATTCCTTACTGTATCGATTTGATGGAAGGCCCCTTCCTCGAATGTGATGAGACAGTGATCAAGCCGTTTCGTCCCAAGGCGAAATAAGCCAACCCGGTTTTTACCCGGCCGATACCCTTGGGTTTCGGGGGACGGGTTTCGGGGTTTCGGCAATCGAAAGGCAAGCCAATATTGAATCTCGGCTTGCCTTTTCTTTTGCGGCCTTGGGGGATCAGAGGCCGAACACCACCTTTTCGCTCTTGAGTGAGCGTTCCAGTCCCAGCACCAGGGCGGCGGCGATGGCCAACGTCAGCAAGCTGGATACCAACAGCTGCAGCAGCGGCAACTCCTTACCCTTGATAAAAGCCATCAGTGCCTGTTGCTGCCCCGAGACCGGCAACCACTGCAAGGTGTCCGGCGCTATGTCGTAGCTGGCGGTCATTGCCAGGGCCAAGGGCACGAACAGTACTATGGTCAGATAGGACTGGGCTTCCTTGAAGGTCTTGGCCAGGAAGGACACAAACAGTTGCATGCTGGCGGCCAGCAGGGCGACCGGCAAGCCTATCAACAGCATCAGGGCAATAAACTCGGCGCTGATACTGATGCTGAAGCCGAGCTCCTGCCAGGGCACCATGGGATAGGCAAACTTGGAGATCAGCAAAATCAGCATCAAGCCCAGCATGGCAAACACAGTCACCGCCAGCAGTTTGGAGATCACCAATTGCCTCGGAGTGACAGGGTGACTCAGTAGCAGCGCCAATGAGTTGCGTTCACGTTCGCCGGCACTGGTATCTATCGCCAGATTCATCCCGGAAATAAATACCGAGTAGATCATGGTGAAAATGGCGATCCCGAGGATCATTCCGCCCTTGGAGTCGGGCGTGGCCTGATCCTGCAGTTGCACCTTAATCGGCTGCATTATCCTGGGATCTATACCGCGGGCCAGTAGGCGCAGGCTGCCCATTTCGGAGGAATAACCCTGCAGCGCCCGCTCCAGACGGCGAATCGATTTCTGCAGCTTTTCATCCGAGTTGTCGGCTATCAGGATCACCTCGGCCCTTTCGCCTTTGGCCATCTGCGCCCGATATTGCTCGCTTATCTGCAGTATCAGAGCGCCTGCCTGCTCGCCGCTGTCCTGATTTATCCCCTTCTGGCCGAGATAGCGCACCAGATCCGGCGCCTGTTCGGCGTTGTCTATGCGAATTTGCAGATCATCCGGGCTGGAGAGCTGACCAATCAGCACCACAAACAGACCGCACATGATCAACGGCGTGCCTATGGCATAGTAGAGACCTGCCATTACAGAACGCTTGTCGCGGGCGGCATCCAGCAGTTCCTTGCGAACCAGTGTCAAGAGTCGACTCATCATGCGGCTATCCCCTCATCCGTGCCTATCAGTTGTATAAAGGCATCTTCCAATGACTCCTTACCGGTTTGACGGCATAGATCGGTCGGGCTGCCAACGGCCACTACGCGTCCCTGGGTCATGACTATCACCTTGTCACAGAGGGCGGCGACCTCCTGCATCACATGGCTGGAGAACAACACACAGTGGCCCTGGCGTTTGAGATCCAACAGCAGCTCCCGCAGAACCCGGGTGCTCATCACATCCAGCCCGCGGGTGGGTTCGTCGAGAATAATATTGGTAGGTTGATGCACTATGGCCTGAGCCAGCGCCGTCTTCATCCGCTGCCCCTGGGAAAAGCCCTTGCAGTGGCGATCGGCAATATCGTCCATCTTGAGTTTGCCGAGCACATCGGCAGTCGCCTGCTTGGCGGCCTTGCTCGGCATGCCGCTGAGTTCGGCGAAGAAACGAATATATTCCCTCGGACTCAGGCGTTCATAGAGGCCGAAGGGATCCGGAAACAACCCCAGTTGCTGCTTGGCCGCCAGCGGATTGCGACCGACATCTATGCCGTCGACTTCGGCTATGCCTTCGTCCGGTTTCAACAGGCCAAACACAGTGCGCAGGCAGGTAGTCTTGCCTGCGCCATTGGGGCCGAGCAGGCCGGTAATCATGCCATCTTCGGCGCTGAAACTCAGGCCATCCAGGGCTTGAACCTTGCCAATGCGCTTACTCAGATTGGTCACCTTGATCATTTTGTTCCTCCTGGAATGGCTTCCACTGTGCTGGCGTTGAGATAGAAACTGCGACGCACATCTTTGTTAAGACACTCGCCGTCCAACTTGTCCGGCGCCGTGCCCTTGACCAGCTCGGCGATCAGCTCATTGGCGCAGGACTGGGCGGCGACACCATGGGTGGCATAGGGGGAGATCAAGTGTCTGGCGTTGCTCAACTGGGCCATGGCCAGCTCGCCCCAGGATGGCGGCGTGGCGGGGTCCTTGGCTCCGGAAAGCAGCAGGGTGGGGATATCGCTGGTTATCGGCTCGGCAAAGGTGGCCGCCGCGGCAGGGACATTCCAGATAGGGCAGCTTCTGTCCAGGCTGCTGAGCATCTCTTTGCCTATGACGCTGGCCTCGGCCTGTTGACGCTCGGCGGCGGTCAATCTGGGCCAATCTTCACCGCAAACCACGGCGGCGTGCATGCCCATGGCGATACCTGTGCTATCGACACTGAGAGCCATCAGCCCCAGCAGGGGTTGGTATTCCTCCATTGCCGCCCGGTGGATGGCGTAGGGCAGCAAGGCTCTGACCGAGGGGCTGTAGAGCGCCATTCTCAGGCTGCCGAGCAGCTTGCTACGGGTCAGGGTCAGCATGGCGATATCGCCGGTTACCGGATGAGGCACCTTCTTCATCACCGCATGTTGCCCCAGGCGCTCGGCCAGTTGGTTCAGTTCCTGACGCAACTGTGGGTAGGTTTGAGCGCACAAAGCGTCCTGTTCACAATCGCTCAGCAGCAGATCCTGGGCCCGGCCAATGGCGGCGCCTATGGCCAGCACACTCTGCTGCATAGGCACGACGCCATCCAGGGTCACTGTCTCAAGGACCTCTGGATAGTGGCGCATATAGAGCTGGGCCATACGGCTGCCGTAGGAGATGCCATAAAGGTGCAGTTTCTGATAACCCAGATGCCGGCGAACCGCTTCGAAGTCGTGCAATGCCTGCTCGCTGCCGTATTGGCTGATATCGGCATCCAACTTGCTCAGGCAGTTACGGGTTTCCTGTTCGACATCCAGTGCTTCATCGTTATAGGCCAGGGTTTGTTCCAAATCCAACGCTGCACATTCAAGGGCGTTGGACTGGCCGGTGCCGCGCTGATCTATCAGCAATATGTCCCGGTTTTGACGCACTTTGCTTAAGATCAGGTTGAAGGTGGCGGCATTTTCGATGGCCGACTGTCCCGGCCCACCTGAAATGGCCAATACGGCTTCATCGGGGGCGGTATTCTTGATGGCCGGCAAGACGGCATAGTGGATTGCCAACTGGCGGCCATCGGGTTTTTGCGGATCCTCCGCGACTCGAATTGTGCCGCAACGCAGACGCTCAGATAGACCGTCGATATAACAGCCCGTGCTTTCGGAAGCTGTCTGTGCCTGACTCAGCGGCGTCCAACAGAGCCCCAGTGCCAACAACAGCATGCTGGTTACGGCAGGCCAGTATTGTTGGCCAAAGTTCCTTTGCTTCATGCTTGTGTCCCTTTTTGGCATTCCTGCCGGATTGTGTTAGTTTAACTACTGTATCAATGTATTAATACAGTGTTTCAAGGCTAATGTTAGAACTATTGAATGTCAACCCCAGCAGCGGCGACCCCATCTACCGCCAATTGAGCGAGCAGATTATTCATCTGATCGTCGGCGGTCAGCTGCCCGAGGAAACCGTATTGCCCTCGGTGCGGCAGATGGCTGAGCATCTGGCTGTAAACCCCATGACAGTTTCCAGGGCGGTGCAGCAGTTGGTGGAGCAGGGATGGCTGGAGCGGCGACGCGGCCAGGCAACCCGGGTAGCCCTGCGTCAGGCTCATCAGAGTCTATCGGCCGAGGCCATAATAACGCCGCAGCTTGAAGACTTGTTGGTGACGGCGCAACAGTTGGGGTTGTCGCAGCAGGGGCTGCAGCAGCTGGTAGTCAAATATTGGCCCCAAACCAAGGAATAACAGGGAAAAAGTATGGAACAGCCAGCCGGGTCATTATTGTGTTTCACTAAGGTCGACAAGAGCTTCGACGGCAAATCTGTGTTAACCGCGGTAGATCTGCAGTTGGAGCCAGGGATGGTGGTAGGGCTGCTTGGTGCCAATGGCGCCGGTAAATCGACCCTGATGCGTATTGCGCTTGGGATAATTCCCTGTGACAGTGGCCTGGTGACGACTCTGGGACAGGCGCCGCAGCAGCTGGATTCAGGCCATAAGCAGCGTTTGGGCTATGTGCCGCAGCAGCCCTTCGGCTATGAGGGGTTCAGTGTCGAGCGGGCGCTGGCCATGCACAGCAGTTTCTATCCTCAGTGGGACATGGAGTTGCAGCAACAATGGTTGCAGCGTTTCGGTCTGGATCTCAAAGCTCAGGTGCAACGGCTTTCAGGGGGACAACGTCAGTCTCTGGCGCTCATTATGGCAATGGCCTATCGACCTCAGTTGCTGGTGTTGGATGAGCCTGTGGCCAGTCTGGATCCCGTTGCCAGACGTCGTTTTATGGCTGATCTGTTCGAGCTGGCGTTGGAATCAGGTTCCGCCGTACTGTTTTCATCACATATCACTTCAGATCTGGAACGGGTCGCCAGTCATCTGGCGTTGCTGAAAGCAGGGGAATTACTGCTGTTTAAGGAGATAGATGCGCTCAGGGAGGAGGTGCGTTTGCTGAAGTTCGCTGCAGACAGTGACATCCAGTTGCCTGAATCCATGCGGCTGTTGGCGACAACCCGTGCCGGCTGTGTGGTGGATGGTTATCGGGGGCAGGCCTTGCCCGGCATGATAGATGCCCGCCGCCTGAATCTGGAGCAGCTGTTTATGGAGCTGCATCCATGAGGCTGGCTTTTTTCCCTGCCTTATGGCTTAAAGATATCGGCAGTGTCAGCTTCCTGATAACGGCCGGGCTGGGCTTGTTTTTGGCCCTGGTGATACAGTTGAGTGGGGATAGCGACAAGACCGGGATGTTCCAGGCAATGGCAATTCTTTCTGGATGTGCCGCCTTTGCCTGGCAATCCAATCGTCTGGCCGCCTGTGAATGGCTGGTATTGGTGCCGGGTTTTAAAAAGGCGCTACTGCTGCAGGCCACAGTGCTGGCGATACTGGTTCAGCTTATTTGTTTGGCGATTTCACCTGCGAATTTGGCTATTCAAGGTGTTGCCTGGAGTCTGGGGCTGGCGTTTGTACTGGCATGTTTGCGCTATCCCAAGTGTTTTTACTGGTCGGTACTGCTGTTCTTGGTCTTGCCAATCAGCGAGTCCATTGCCCGTCTTTTACCCGCCTGGAGCTGGTGGTTGGCAACGACAGTGTTATTGGTCATGCTCGCCAGACAGTTACGCTTGCTTTGCTGGCACCCACAGGCGCGTAGCATCTATCTCAATGGGCTGGAGGCGGGTTGGGTTTTAGGCCCAAGGCTGGGGATATGGCCGCCGCTGCTGAGGTTGGAAGCCTGGCTGCATCCGGTCAATTTTTTCATCGGCCCCACCTTGAGCTGGTTGCTGATCCTGCTGCCGGGCAGCAGTCTGCTGTTGATACTTGTTAATTTAGGTTGGCATAAACAATTGCCGGTGATTTATATCGCCGGCCAGTTAGCCATGCTCATCTGCTCCCTGGTGCACTGGAGTCGGCTGCAACGCTGGCGAGGGGCTGAGTTATTGCTGTTGCTGCCCGGGCATACTGGACTTGCTGGGTTGACGGCCGCATTTGCCCGCGGTCAAACCCGATTGCTGGCGTTGTTGGGGCTGATGTTAACCTTGATCCTGATGTTGGATTGGTTCGTCGGCGAAACCCAAGGCTTAGCTGGAGTGCACCAATTGCTGGCGGCTCTCTGGGGCTCGGCGCTGCTCCTGGCGCTGGGAAGTATCAGCCACCAGAAAGGCTATCTGGCTGGCGTCATGCTGCTGTTTATTGTCAATTCTACTTGGAGTTCCGGCCTGGCACGGGGGTTACAACAAGGTTCGGGCAGCGTTGTTTGGCTGAGCCTTGACCTGATTATGCTGGTATTGGCGCTAGTAGTGTTTCATCGTTGTAGCCGTAGATTATGGCGTACAGGAGTCGTTGAACCTTGATACCACAACTGGTCTGATCTCTATGGGGGAAGCGTGATACTGTACGAAACTAGAGCAAAAGCTCTTATGTTTACTTGAGCCTTGGGGTAGAATCGCAAAAAGCGGAACAGCTGTAAGCTAAAAAGGTAAACCGAGTTATGTCTCTAGAGCAGTACAGAATCACCCATCTCTTGCGTCAGCAGCTTGAAGCGCGTGCAGAGGATATCGCCCTGGAAGGCTTCGAAATAGCTGCGCCTTGGGATAAGGTCAGCTGGAACGAATTTGACCGCATCAGTGCGGCTATTGCCGGAATCCTGATTGCCAATGGCTTTGAGGTTCAGGATCGCGCCGTGATCCTGTCCCATAACTGCCCGCAGTGGACTTGCGCCGATGTCGGCGTCGTTCGTGCCCGTGGCGTTGTGGTGCCGGTTTACCCTACCTCCACCCTGAAGCAAGCTGCCTATATCATCAATGATGCCGGCGCAAAAGTTTTATTTGTGGCCAATAAGGCGCAGTATCGACTGGCTTGTCAGTTAGAAGCAATGTGTCCGACATTGGAACTTGTGGTGGTGTTTGACAAACATGTTACTTTGGAAAAACTGCATCATCATCATCTGGATGTATTACTGAACCAAGTTGTATCCGAAGAAGCACGCACTGAGTTGGCTGTCCGTGAACAGAATGCCACTCTGGATGACCTGCTGACTCTGATCTACACCTCAGGCACCACCGGCGATCCCAAGGGGGTGATGCTGGATCAACGTAACTTTGCTTCGGCTATGCGCCAACATTTCCAATTGATCCCCTTTGAAGCGGATCAGGTTTCCTTGGTATTCCTGCCTCTGAGCCATGTTTATGAGCGCGGTTGGACCTTCTATGTACTCAGTCGTGGTGGCAGAAATGTCTACCTGGCTGACACTCATAGGGTAAAGGAAGCCATTGCCGCCGTGCGTCCTCACACCTTGTGTGTGGTGCCCAGATTCCTGGAGAAGGTTTACAGCGCAGTACAGGATAAAGTGACCCGGGCCGGGAATGGCAATCGCAAGTTATTTGCTTGGGCTCTGGCTGTGGGCGAACGCCAGTTTGAAGTGATGCAGGGCCGGGCTCAACCCAGTAAAAAATTGTCATTGCAGTGGTATTTGGCTGACAAGTTGGTTTATCGCCGGCTCAGAGCGGCTCTTGGCGGTCGTCTGCGGTTGATGCCCTGTGGTGGTGCCGCCTTGGATGCTAAAGTGAGTGCATTCTTTGCTGCCATTAACCTGCCGGTGCTTTGTGGTTACGGTATGACAGAAACCACGGCAACCGTCACCTGTAATACATTGGACAATAGGGTGACAGGTTCCAATGGTCGCTGTATGCCCGAAGTGGAAATTCGTCTCGGGGCCGAGAATGAGATTTTGGTTCGCGGCGATACCGTGATGCGCGGTTATTTTAACCGTCCCGAAGACACCGCCGAAGCCTTCGAGGATGGTTGGCTCAAGACCGGGGATGCCGGTTACCTGGATGAACAGGGTAATCTGTTTATCACCGACAGGATCAAAGAGCTGATGAAGACCTCCAATGGCAAGTATATTGCGCCACAGCGGGTCGAAGGCAAAGTAGGTTGCTGCCCCTTCATCGAACAGGTGGCGGTAGTCGCCGATGCCCGTAACTATGTGACGGCACTAATCGTTCCTGCCTTTGAAGCTCTGGAGGTTTGGGCCAGACAGAAGGGGATCCGTTATGAGTCGCCGCTGGAGTTGATACGTCACAGCCATGTGGTGGAGCATTTTGAAGAACGGCTCAAACACCTGCAACAGGAACTGGCGGGTTTTGAGCAGATTAAAAAGTTTACCCTGTTGCCTGAGGCCTTCTCTATGGAGGCGGGTTTAATCACCCCGACCCTCAAGCTCAGACGTAAGATGATCTATCACAAGTATTCCCGTGAAATTAACGCCATGTATGGCGGTTAAGTCCGAAGAAGGCTGCCTGGGCAGCCTTTTTAATATCCTGATTCCTTCAGGTTCAATCTTGGCTGTTGTAGTATTGGCGCCCAAGATTGACCTTGTTGCCAAGGCCATTTCTCAAGGAAGCAGTATATGGAAGGACTATTCCAACAGGGCTGGCTCACAGGCTTGTTTCTCCTGATGTTCTCATCATTTTCACTCGCCTCTGAACTGGCTTACGCCCCCCGTGGACACCTCAAGTGGATGACGGCGACCGGCAAGATGGTTGAGCCAGGTGCCATGAATGGTAAGCTGAAGGCCGGCAAAGACAAGTGCGAGTTTTAATCAACAATAATAACAATAGGATACCCTATGGAAGCGTTAAGCCTGGATATTCAACCCAGATTCAATGAAACCGATGGCCTGGGCCATATCAATAACACTGTGCTGCCCGTGTGGTTTGAAGCTGCCAGAGAGCCTGTGTTCGAAATCTTCAACCCAGGTCTGGATCTGGCTAACTGGAACCTGATTGTGGCCGGATTCACCATCGCCTTTAAGGCGCCCACCTATTACGGTAAGACAGTCAGAGTATTGACCTCGGTCAGCCGCATAGGCAACAGCTCGTTCGAAGTATTGCAACAGAGTTGGCAGGGAGAGCTGCTGACCGCCGAAGCCAAGACCACCCTGGTGCACTACGACTACAGCTGTGAGCAGAGTCGACCTATTCCGGATGAGATCCGTCAGCGTCTGCAGTCTTTGCTGCGGGAGTGAGTCGGCGTTTTCCAAGTACAGATTAAGCCAGCGTCTTCTACGTTGGCCTATTCTGGCTACGGTATTGGTGAGGTGTCTGATCAAAGAGACCTTTGAAGGCACAGATAAAGGCAGAATCGGACTGATAGCCCGCCTGAAATGCCACCTGTTGCACTGTTTCACCTTGTTCCAACTGCGTCAGCGAACTCAACAAACGTAGGTGCTGGCGCCAGAGTGGATAGCTGCAACCCAGTTCCCGGGCAAACAGCCGGGAAAGAGTGCGCTCGGATGCGCCCACCCGCTCGGCCCATTGCGCCAGAGTCATTTCCAATGCCGGCCTGGCAACTTGTTCATCAAAAATCCGCAGCAGACGTTTGTCTTTTGGCAGCAGTAACCCCAAACGATAGGGCGCCGCCTGGATCACCTCATCCTTGAGAACCGCCAATAACCTCAACCTTGCGTCTGAGGCTTGCGGGCTGGGTGCTTGTGTCATATGTAGCAGCAATTCCCTTAGAAAGGGAGATACTGCCAAGGGTTTGGCCTGAGTGGGAAAGCCCTGGCTATATGCGGGATCCAGGTAGAGACCGATGAACTGGGTATCCACCAGGACTCTGGACTCATGCTCCTGGGTTGCCGGAATAAACAGGGCGCCGTTATGGGGCAGTATAAAGCGGGTATCCCTGACCTGAGTCTGTAACAGGCCGCTTGCCGGAAACACCAACTGATGCCAGTTGTGGCTGTGCCAGCTATCGACATGCCCTCTGGGCATCCACAGCACTTTGCTGAGCACCCGGGCGTCGGGATAAGCCGCTATCAGCCCGTTGGCATCGAACCGTGCTTCTGAAGCTAGGGTATCTGTTGGGGAAATAGCTTGGCGGTTTGGCAATGTTATCTGTCTTTATGTCGATATCTATCGGTCTGCTGTCAAGGCTAACATGACGGCCAACTGAACAACAAACGCGGGAGCGACAGGTGAAGGTACATTTTATTCAACATGAGTCTTTCGAAGGGCCGGGGGTTTTGGCGAACTGGTGTCGCGCGCGCGGCTATGAAGCCAGCTATACCCGCCTCTGGCTTGGTGAATCCTTGCCGCAGAGCCTCCAAGGCGTAGGTTTATTGGTTGTGCTCGGAGGCCCACAGTCACCGGCAACCGGCATTGCCGAGTGCCACTATTTTGATGCCCGGGCGGAACAGGCCTTGATAGCCAGAGCCATTGCCGGGCAGGTGGCTGTGTTGGGTATCTGTTTGGGAGCACAGCTGATTGGCGAGGCGCTCGGTGCTTCTTTCGAACCCAGCCCAGAGGTTGAGATAGGCTTCTTTCCCGTGACCTTAACCGCGGCCGGCAGGGTGCATCCAGGCCTGGAAAGCTTCGGCGACAGTGTCACTCTGGGGCATTGGCACCATGATATGCCTGGGCTGACGGCCGATAGCAAGGTGTTGGCATTCAGTGAGGTATGTCCGAGGCAGATAGTGGAATATGGTGCCAGAGTGTACGGCTTTCAGTGCCATCTGGAATTTGACGCCGAGGCGATAGAGGCGCTTATCAGTCACAGTGCCGCCGAGTTTGGTCAGCCCCATCCTTGGGTGCAGTCACCTGATGTGCTGCGCCAGGCCGAGACTCAGGAGATGAATGTCTTGTTGTGGCAATTTCTGGACTGGCTGGTGCGCTGAAGCGGGCAGCATAGACAGCCTAAAAGGCGTGCCCATGCTGCTAGGCGTCTATGTGGTCCATAGCCTATGTAGCCCGCCAAACCCCTTGCCTTACCCAAATCGGCGGCGGTTAGGCAAGCTCTGCCATGGCATCTCTGACCCGACGGGAGGCATCGTTGGCCAGCGCCGAGAGCAACTCGGCCGCGTCGGGGTAGTCGCCTTCCAGGCAATCGATCAGCTCGATTTTCTCATTGACAGTCAACTGAGTAATAAGGGGCGTCAGAGTGCCGTTTCTCAGTTGAGCGACAACCCAGTCACAGGGAGCTTCATATTCCCCCTTGCCGAGGCAAAAACGCAGCAGTCTCATCGGCTCAAGCCGCAGCGGCTCCAAGGTTTGCAGCAGCCAGCTCAGCGCCGCTTCCTGCAGCTCATTGCTGTCCTGGTATCTCCTGTCTATGTATCGCGTTGCAGGCCAGTCGCCGCGGCGCACCTTGTCGGCCATAAAGGCCCGCAATAGCTGCTTATCGAACAGTTCAAATCCCAATTGGTAGCCAAGCAGGAGCTGCAGCAGTCGCTGCCGGGTTGGGGTGGGGAGCAGCCACAGGCACTGCTTGAGGTCATAACGCTCGAAGGATGAGTAGATACTCAGCTCATCAAGGGCGAACAGGCGTTGCAGGCAGGTTTGCATGGCTGCCAGCGGCAGTTCACCACTCAGGTATGCTTGCAGTCGAGCATTGACCAAGGCGACCCTGGCATCGACCGAGTATAGGCCCTTGAATGCAGCCAAGATCTCCTCGGCACTGACACTCTCGTCAAACAGCAGCACCTCGCCCGCAACACCTTGGGGCATGCCCTCCGGCGGTATTGCTTGGGTCAGCAATAATGCCTGCAACTCTTCACCCTGACGCCGAAGCAGGCTGACGTTGAGCCAGTCATATCTGTCATCTTGGGCCTGCTCGCAAACCACAAGTTGCGGCGCGGCAACCACAGGCTGCTTTATGCCCCGCTCCAGCAACTGGCAGCGGCCATCAAAGTCTTGAGCCAGTACCCGCTGCCAACTCTTGAGGTTGTCGCGAATAAAATACTCGAGGCAGAGTGACCACTCCCGCTGCAGCTCGGGGTGTTGGATAAAGCCTTGCCCTGGGAATTGTAGCTCGAGCAGTTCGAAGGCATTGAGCTTCTCTCTATCCGGCAGTCGTCTCAGTGCCTGCAGCAGTGGATCTGCCTGGCTCGATGAGGCCTGGGCCAATGGGCTCAGCTGCGCTAGCGCGCGCAGGGTGTTATCGCCATCGCCGCTGCTCAGCGACAGTTGGAAGTCAAACACTGTCAGTAAGGCTTCACTGACGCCGAGTGATTGCATGCTGCTGACAAAGCCCAGGCGCTCGGTATCAGAGTCAAACTCAGGGTCGAAATTATCGTCACTGTAAGGCATGGCGGCATAATGCAAGAGCTTGAGTGGCGCTAGTTCCAGCAGCCATTGCCATAGGCGCCGGGCCAGTATGAGAGCCGGTGCTTGCGGCTCATTTGGCTGAGCCGAGGAGTGAGTGAAAGCCTGCTGCGAGGCCAGCAGGAAATAGCACAGCATGGCACCGCGGCGAAAACCGTCTTGTTTGTCGAACAATAGGTATTTGGGCTGGAAGTCACTGATGGGTTCCAGGGTCAATTGGCGGCCAACATCATCACGCCCTCTTCGATAGAGCTGGTCTTGTGCCAGTTGCAGCGCCTCAAGCTCACAAAGAGAGGGCTCGGGCCGACAGATAAACGCCCTGAGCGGCTTAGCATCGTCTGCGGCCTGCTTGAGCACTTGCCCGGCAAGCAGTTCCCAAGGGCTATTAGCGTTTAATATCTCGCTCAGCGCCCGGCTGGTGGCGTCATGGCACCCGGCCAGACAGTCCTGTTGCCAAAGGAAGGCCAGCAACACATAGTGGCCGAGCTCCATTTGGCTCAGTGGCCAGTTATCCGGGTTGGCAAGCTGGCGGTGTTGCCGGAACAAGGCCAGGGTCTTGTTCAACAAGGGGCGGTTGTAGAGCTGGCGCTTGTCGTTCCATTGATCCAGCAGTTTAGCCAGTTGCGCTTCGAGCAGCGTCTGCTCACTGGTGTCACTGAGGTTGCCGTAGCGCTGCAGATATTGGACATCATCGAGCAGTCCTTCATCGTCGACCAGGTTTTCGCGGATCTCTTCCAGTTCGGGTTTGCCAAGCCAAGCGAACCAGATATCCAGCAGGCGTAAATACTGCTGTTGCCTTTGCGGTAGACTCTTTGATGGCAAGATATCGGCAAAGGCTTCGACATCTTCTTGATCACCATAGAGCAGTTCATAACGGCTATCGCTGAGAATACTGCTCAGCTCTTCGGCAATATGTCGATTGGATTCTGCCGTAACGCAGTAGTCGACTATATAGTGATAGAGCCCCAGGGCTTTGGCCTTACAGGCGGGAATTAATGCTATTGGTTGCTGAGCCGCCAGCGCCTGGGGTTGGCTGCCATCATGCAGATATTGCCACAATGCCGCGCCTTGGGGTTGCGCCAGTACCAATGGCTTTAACAGACGCAGCAGCCTGCCCGGCCGCTGATCGTCCTCATCCTGATAGCTGCCTTCTTGTTCATCTGCGTCGGTTTCAACACTCTCGGTTATGCCGCATCTGTAACAGGCCAGCGCGCCACTGGCCTGGCTCTCTATGGCGGCGCGCAGGTCGCTTATCTCCTCTTCGAGGCTGGCGCGGATAAACTGGCTTTCAAGCAGGGTATCCAGCCCCTCGTTCTGTTCAACTTCAAACCAGGCAAACTCAATCGGGTACATGCTGACAAAGAAATGCAGCACGGCATCGACTCTGCCGAGTGGGCGGTCTTCGGCGGCGAGCAGTTTCGGGCTATTGAGTAAACGCTCGCTCAACAGCTGTTTGAACAGAGGATATTGCTGTGAATTTTGCTTGAGGAAGTCGGCCAGAGGCTGATGACTCTGAATGCCGGTTTCGCCACTGTAGAAGAAGCCCTGGCGCAGATGGTCACTGTCGCACCAGACAAAGGCCCGCAGCATATCCGGGCTCCAGCCATTGAGCTCGAGCAGCCGTGCCATATATTGCTCATAGCCATTGCTGTAGACATTGTCCCAGGCGGGGATCAGGAAGCGTGCCAATAGCCAGGCCAGTTCGGGTGTGCGCCGGGCCAGCAGAAACAGGGCCTCGACCCCGAAAATGCGGCTGTCGTCCAGCCACATGCGCTGCAGATCATTGTGCCTGCGGGCGAAGTCTATCATGGCCTCGGCGGTGGCCAGCAGTTCGGGGGTCAGGTGCGGGTGTTGCATGGCAATGGCGAACAGCAAAGGTTCAGAGAGGTAAAGATCACACTCGTCACTGATGAGTGGCGGCAGCATGAATACTTCGCCATCCGGGCCCAGGCTCAGGGCTTCCTGCAGCAGGCTGCGCAGTCCTGAATCTTGCAGATCATCGATCTGCAGGCGGCGGTTGCCGCTGTCTGTCACGGCGGCAAATTCGATATCGAACATGCCCTGGCGCAGAATAGTGCTTTGCTGCAATTGATGTCGGTATTGAGTCAGGGCTTGAGCTATAGAGAGGGGATCTTGGGGATCCAGCGGGATAAGAGTGTGCTTTTTAAATGACTGCATCTTCCTGACTCAGTAACTGCTAAGGCCAAAGGCCTTTAAAAGGTGGCGGGATGATAACAAATACCGACATGGGGGCGACCGCGCAAAAGTAAAAATCTGCGCGGGTCACCGGCGGTTTTGAATATTAACGGGCAGAGAGCAATGATTGACGCTCTGTTTGCTTTTGTTGTTTATAGTCCAGAGCTTCTTGGGGAACCTGACTGATTTTGCCGGTTTCCAGCCACTTCTTTAAGCGGTTGGCATCGGCCAGATGGCTCAGCTTGCCGAAGGCGTCCAGCACCACAAAGGCGACTTCCCGCTTGGCCATTTGGGTCAGCATTACCAGACAGCGGCCGGCGTCATCGGTATAACCTGTCTTGGAAAGCGAAATTTGCCAGTTTGGTTTATTCACCAGCCGATTAGTGTTGTAAAACGCCAGGTTATATCTGGGTTTACGAAACGTGACACTGCGATTGGGGGCCGAGCTCAGTTCGCCTATCAAGGGATACTTTTTAGTCTCTTGCAGCAGTTTGACCAAGTCCCTGGCACTGGAGACATTTTGTTCCGACAGCCCCGTTGGTTCAACAAAGTGACTGTCTGTCATCCCCAACTCTTCCGCCTTGGCATTCATCGCCTGGATAAAGGCCGGATAGCCGCCGGGATAGTGATGCGCCAGGGTCGCGGCAGCTCGATTTTCCGAAGACATCAATGCCAGCGCCAGTGCTTCTTTGCGTTTTAGCTCACTGCCGATACGGATACGAGATACCACATTTTGCATGACTTGGGTTTGGCTGACATCCACGGCAATCCGCTCGTTGAGCGGTAACTTGGCATCCAGCGTCACCAGCGCCGTCATTAATTTGGTGATGGAGGCGATGGGTTGTACCTGCTGCGGGTTGTCCTCATAGAGGATTTCACCGGTTTTCATGTCCACCAAGATAGCGCTGGCCGAGGCCAGTTGCTGTTCAGGAGAAGAAGTGGCTCCGGGTGCAGATTTGACCTGGAAGCACATAAAGCAAGTCATGAAGAGCAGCAGAAAGAGTCTCATTGAGGGGCTTTTCTCTTATTATTGTGTTTATTAATAGGAAAAAAGTGTAATAGAGACTCGCTCGAACACCAACTTTATTCTTGGTATTCCTTGAGAACTGCCAGCAATTCCTGCGGTAATTTGGCCTTGGTGCCTTTCTTGAAATCGTACATGACGGCGACAGAGCTACCTGTAGTGGTAATGGCTCGCTGTGCCTTACTGTACGCCTCGTAATGCATGGTAAACCTGTCTTCACCTATATCGCTGATTTTGACCCCTATCAGCAGGGTATCCGGGTAGGTAACCGGGCGCTTGTACCTGGCCTGGTTTTCGCTTATTACCGGCCCCATTCCCTGTTTGTACATCTCACCCAAGGGAAAATGGCGGTTGAAGAAGTCGATTCTGGCGCTCTCAAAGTAGCGGAAATAGACCACATTGTTGACGTGTTGCAGGGCATCCATTTCGCCCCAGGCCACCGGGATTTGTGAGTGTTGTGGGTAACGCTGAGTAAAATCTTCCATATTTAAACGACCGTTTTATTTTGGTTGGCTCAGGATAACAACAGCGCCTCTCTGTCTCAAGAGGGGAACAACATTCCGTACAGGTGTTGATTTTCCGGGATAAGGAATAGGTGTTGTAAACAATAAGGGAAGCCATTGGCTCCCCTTGATTCATCACTTAACTTAGGCGGTTATCAGTCAATTTTTAGCTCGGCGAAGCTCTTTACCTGCCGGAAATCACCTGTGCGTTGCCCGGCTTCACGTACCATCTGACAGGTGATCAGCCCGGCAGCGGCAGCGGCCTTGAGTTCGTCCAACATGTCCGAGACAAACAGTATCTGCTTCGGGCTCAGACTTATGGTGTTAATAATGTTGCAGTAGGCTTGCTTGTCGAGTTTGCCGCCGGTGCGGGTATCAAAATGACCGTTGAACAGTTCGGTCAGATCGCCGCCATCACTGTGGCTGAATAGTAGCTTCTGGGCTTCCACTGAGCCGGAAGAGAAGCTGTATACTCTGAGTCCCTGAGCCTTGTATTCCTTGATGGCTTCAATGAAGTCAGGATAGATGTGACCGGTGAACTCGTTCTTGGCATAGCCCTGTTTCCAGATCAGACCCTGCAGTGTCTTCAACGGAGTGGCTTTGCGATCTTCGGCAACCCATTGTTGGAGTATTTCTATTACTCGCGGCAGATCGGCATCAGGTTCCAATGCCATCTCTTTGGTGTCGCTGATACAGTTTTCTACCAGAATATTATCTTGATAACGTTCTAAAAACTCCGGCAATGCCTCGGCCGAATAGGGGAAAAGCACATCCTGAATAAAGTTAAGATCTGTCGTAGTGCCGGCGGTGTCGACGACTATGGCTCTGATACCCATAAGGTGAATTACTCCAAAAAGTGCTGTTTTCTGTGCAGATCCTAAGCTTTATTGGCGCGCTTGACCAGCTTCTTTAACCCTTTGTTGCCCACCAATTTTACATTTTGGGCGGAATGACAAGTCCTAAGGCCGGATGCGAACCTAACAGGTGTTAAGTCTTTGAAGCTCCATATAGAAGTGGTTTGCAACAGGCAACAAAAAGCCCGGCATATCAGCCGGGCTTTGAGGCGACAGGCGAATTATTTGGCCTGTTTTCGCAGTTTGCGCTCTTCACGCTCACGCTTACTGAACATGCGCTCTACCACCACGAAGAAGAGTGGGATAAAGAAGATACCCAGGAAGGTTGAGCTGATCATACCACCCAGTACCCCGGTACCTATGGCATTCTGACTGCCTGAACCCACACCTGTACTGACGGCCAGAGGTACAACCCCGAGACCGAATGCCAGCGAGGTCATCAGAATTGGCCGCAAACGTACCCGCACTGCGTGCAGGGTGGCATCGACAAGTTTGGAGCCCTGCTCATAGTATTCTTTGGCGAACTCCACGATCAGAATGGCGTTCTTGGTCGCCAGACCCACAGTGGTCAACAGACCCACCTGGAAGAACACGTCGTTTGGCAGGCCACGGCCATTCATGGCGATTAGGGCACCGATAATACCCAGAGGCACCACCAGAATTACCGCGAAAGGCACGGACCAGCTTTCATACAGAGCCGCCAATACCAGGAATACCACCAGGATAGACAGCGCGTAGAGTGCAGGCGCCTGGTTGCCTGACAGACGTTCCTCGTAGGAGAGGCCGTTCCATTCGATACCAAAGCCTGGTGGCAGCTGGTTAACCATGTCTTCCATGATGTTCATCGCTTCACCGGTACTGAAGCCCGGAACCGTTGCCCCCTGGATGTTCATTGCCGGTAGACCGTTGAAGCGTTCCAGACGCGGTGAACCATACTCCCAGCTGCCGGTGGCAAAGGCTGAGAAGGGCACCATGTCTCCCTGGGTGTTACGCACATACCAGGAGTCCAGATCTTCAGGTTGCATCCGGTATTTGGCATCGGCCTGAACATAAACCTTCTTCACCCTACCACGGTCTATGAAGTCGTTGACATAGGAGCCACCCCAAGCGGCAGAAAGCACGTTGTTGACATCACCTATGTTGACACTCAGTGCCCGCAGCTTGGCATGATCTATATGCAGCTGATACATGGGCGCATCTTCCTGACCATTGGGGCGTACACCCACCAGGTTGGGATTTTGAGCCGCCATGCCCAGCAGTTGGTTACGGGCCTGAACCAGTTTTTCGTGTCCTTGACCATTCTTGTCCTGCAGGAAGAGGTCAAAACCGTTGGCCGTACCCAGCTCAATTACTGCAGGTGGTACGAAGGCAAACACGAAGGCTTCTTTCATCTGGCTGAACACCGCCATGGCGCGGCCGGCAACCGCCTGAACATCACTGCCTGGAGCCGTACGTTCAGACCAGTCTTTCAGCCCGACGAAGGCGATACCCATGTTCTGCCCCTGACCGGCGAAACTGAAGCCCGCCACACTCAGAACCGATTTGACGTTTTCGTCTGCCAGGAATTGATCCGAGACCTTTTCCAGTACCTTCATGGTACTTTCTTGAGTGGCGTTGGTTGGCAGTATGGTCTGGGTAAACAGCATGCCCTGATCTTCGTCCGGCAAGAAGGCGGTTGGCATGCGGATAAAGATCCAGCCTACGGCCACAACCAGTGCCAGATAGACGGCGCTCATACGTACTGAACGTTTGATGATGCTAGCAACAGTACTTTCGTACTTGCCAGTCATGCGATCGAAGTTACGGTTAAACCAGCCGAAGAAGCCGGTTTCGGCATGGGTATGCCCCTTCTTCAGTGGCTTAAGCATAGTGGCACAAAGTGCCGGAGTCAGAATGATGGCCACCAATACCGACAAGGCCATCGCCGATACGATAGTGATGGAGAACTGACGGTAAATAACCCCGGTAGAGCCGGACATGAAGGCCATAGGTACAAACACTGCTGACAGTGTCAGACCGATACCTACCAGTGCACCGGTGATCTGGCCCATGGATTTCTTGGTTGCTTCCTTGGGGCTGAGCCCCTCTTCGGACATCACCCGCTCAACGTTTTCCACCACCACGATGGCATCATCCACCAAGAGGCCGATGGCCAGTACCATGGCGAACATGGTCAGGGTGTTAATCGAAAATCCGGTGAATGACAGGATGGCGAAGGTACCCAGCAATACTACCGGTACCGCAATCGTTGGGATCAAGGTGGCACGGAAGTTTTGCAGGAACAGATACATGATGACGAACACCAGTACCACGGCTTCCAGCAGAGTATGAACCACACCTTCGATGGAGTTCTTTACGAAGGGTGTCGTGTCATAGGGATACACCACCTGCATGCTGGCCGGGAAGAAGGGACGCATCTCTTCTACCTTGGCGCGCACGGCTTCGGCGGTATCCAGTGCGTTGGCACCAGTGGCCAGCTTGATCGCCAGACCTGTGGCAGGGCGTCCATTGTAGAGTGATTCGATGGAATAACTCTCAGAGCCCAGTTCAACCTTGGCGACATCACTCAGATAGACATTGGCACCCGAGGGGTTCGACTTGAGGATAATGTTGCGGAATTCCTCAGGCGTTTGCAGACGGCTCTGAGCCGAGATAGTCGCATTCAACTCCTGGCCTTGGACCGCAGGGGCACCACCCAACTGACCGGCAGAAACCTGAGCATTCTGTTCTTTAATCGCAGCGATTACATCCAGAGTGGTTAGGTTGTAGTTAGTCAGCTTCAGTGGGTCGACCCAGATACGCATTGAGTACTGGGCGCCGAACAGGGTGGTTTCACCTACACCGGGTACACGACTCATGGGATCCTGAACGTTGGAACCCACGTAGTCGGCGAGGTCGGCCTTGGTCATGGAGCCGTCATCTGAAATAAAGGCGACTACCATCAGGAAGCCGGAGCTGGATTTGTTAACCCTTACACCTTGAGCCGTTACTTCTTGAGGCAGCAAAGCCATGGCGGCCTGCAGCTTGTTCTGTACCTGAACCTGGGCGATGTCGGGATCCGCCTCGGCGTTAAAGGTCAGAGTGATTTCGGCGTTACCGAAGCTGTCACTGGTGGACTTGATATAGCGCAGATGGTCGAGACCTGTCATACGCTGTTCAATCACCTGGGTCACAGAATCTTCAACAGTTTTGGCCGACGCACCTGGATAGTTGGCAGCGACCACAATGGTTGGTGGCGCAATATCCGGGTACTGGGAAACCGGCAGGGCCTTAATGGCCAGGACACCCGCCAGCATGATAATAATCGCGATCACCCATGCGAAGATGGGGCGATCGATAAAGAAACGTGCCATAACTTCCGCCCTGTTATTGCTGGTTTGCTGTCATGGGTTTAGCCGTCACAGGCATGCCGGGACGGATTTTTTGCAGCCCTTCGACAATCAGTTTGTCACCTGGCTTGAGTCCTTCTGTTACCCGCCACTGGTGATTGATGACATCGGCAGTCTTGATCACCCGAGCTTCTACCTTGTTTTCGCCATTCACCAACATGGCTACAGCCTCACCCTTGGGACTACGGGTAATGGCTTTTTGCGGTACCAGAATCGCTTGAGGATCGACACCTGTGTTGAGGATGGCGCGCACATACATACCAGGCAGCAGCGTATGTTCCGGGTTAGGGAACTCGGCTCTCAGCGTCACAGAACCTGTGCTCTGATCGACACTGACTTCGGCAAATTGTAAGCGACCCTTGTGATCATAAGTAGAGCCATCTTCCAGTAGCAGAGTCACTTCGGCATCATCGGAAGCCTGCAGTTTACCGGCCTTCAACATGCTCTTGAGACGCAGCATCTGGGTACTGGACTGCACTATATCCACATTAATGGGATCCAGTTGTTGGATGGTCGCCAGTGGCTGAGGCTGGTTGGCGGTCACCAGAGCACCGGCCGTGACGCTGGATTTACCGATACGACCTGAGATAGGCGCCTGTACTTCGGTATAGTTGACGTTAATGGTCGCGGTATTGATGGCCGCCTTGGCCACTTCCACCGCTGCCAGTGCTTCTTTATAGGAAGCATCTGCCTTATCGTACTCTTCTTTACTTATGTATTTGGTTTTGACCAGTTCCTGATAACGGGCCTGAGTTGCCTTGGCCGATGCCAGAGACGCTTCGGCGCGGGCCAGATCCGCCTTGGCGCTCTGTAGAGATGCCTTATAGGTGGAAGGGTCAATTTGATACAGTGACTCACCCTGTTTCACATCGCCGCCTTCGGTAAAGCTGCGTTTCAGAATGATGCCGTTGACCTGAGGCCGAACTTCGGCTTCAAGGAAAGCTATGCTGCGCCCAGGCAGTTGCACTTGCAGTGCCTGCGGAGCCGACTTGACTTCCAGGACACTGACTTCCATAGCGGGGGCCGCCTGATTGCTTGTGGCTTTTTCAGCTTCCGACCCACAGGCCGTCACCCATAACGCCATACTTACAACTGAGGCAACTTTTAATACATGCCGCATGATAACTCCTAATCAGTATCTGCTTGCCGGGAAGGGAAAATGTCTCGTACGACAGGCTTCCTGGCGCAGTTCGCCAGCAAAATTTTCGAACCCATATTTATCGCACAAGCATCCTGTATCAACAAGCTACAGGATAAGCGAAAAGTGTAAATGAATGAAAATTTTTTAATCAATAAACGACACTATTGCCATTTATTTACATTTAGTTGTGAGATTTATGAATTCAACAACTTATGTATCCAAATCTCGTTTTTGCCTGTATGGGAGATATTCTGTTTTGTCTTGGAGGCAAAGACAGCTTTCCCAACTGCTGCAAGCGTTTTATGGTTGGGTGACCCAAGGCTAAACTGCAGAAATTTCTCTGCACCATGCTGGATCCTCCACCGCGAGGCGAGTATTCTACTACTGTCACGATAATTTGATTAGTCATATAGAAATAAACCCACTGTCCCACAGGTGCAACAATAAATGGATCTAAACAGGGTACAAATATTTGCTCAAGTTGTTGAACAAGGCAGCTTTACCGGCGCGGCCAAGGCGTTGGGGCTAACCAAGACTACCGTCAGTCGCAAAGTCGCAGAGTTGGAAAAGGCGACCGGTGTTCAGCTACTGTTCAGAACCACCAGGGCATTGAGGTTAACCGAGGCCGGCGCTGAGTATTACAACAAGATCACCAAGATTTTGGTGGATCTGGAAAATGCCGAGGCGCAGCTCAGTGCCAATCAACAGCGGGTCAAGGGCAATCTGAGAGTAGTCTGCCCGATTGAGATGGGGCAGTTATTCCTCGGCCCGGTATTTGCTCGTTTTCTTGAAGCATACCCGGATATTACCATAGAAGCTGAGCTGACTAATCGCAAGGTGGATATGGTTGAAGAAGGGATAGACATACTGTTTCATCTGTGCGGCATCGAAGACTCACGTCTGCAGCATTATCAACTGGTGAAGACCAGCACCACCTTGATGGCAAGCCCTGATTACCTTAAGCGTCATGGTACTCCTCAGTCCCCGGATGATCTTTGGCACCACAAGGGCATAGAGCAGGGCGGGATCCAGCTTATCAATGACGGTTGCTGGAAGATTTTTGATGGTAATGAATGGCAGGTGATCACCCCTGAGGTGCAGCTTAAGGTCAATAATATCACTTTAGCCCGGGAAGCGGCCATTGCCGGCTTGGGGATCACTTGTCTGCCGCCGATGATTGCCGATGAGGCCTTGCAAAAGGGAGAGTTGGTGGCTGTGCTGGAAGACTTTCCCATGGAACACAACACCTTGTTGCTGTCTTATCCAAAACGGGCCTACTTGCCTCGTAAATACATAATTTTTATAGATTTTATCTATCAGGCCTTGTTCGGTTACTGGGGTAACATGTTGCTGGAGATCCCCGAGTATGTGAAGCGTCCAGAAGGCTTCGAGTAAGTCGCCATGACTGCGGCTCCGTCGCAGTCATTCATAATTGTTCACATTTATTCCTTCACGGTTCATTAACCTAGATAACCCTGTTCATAACTTCTTCTTACTATCCGGGCTAACAATAATCATGCTCTGGTGGATAAAGATGAACCCAACTCATAAGCTGTTTTTATCAAGTTTGCTGCTGTGCAGCAGTTCAATGGTGCTGGCAGACGAAGCTCCCCGTTTCGCCGGTGGCAGTTTTGCCGGCAATCTGACCTTTGCCTCTGACTATGTGTTCCGTGGCGAATCGGAAACCCTGGATGGCGATGTGCCTGTCGTCCAGGGCACATTCAGCTGGAACCATGATGCCGGTTGGTACGCCGGGGTATTTGCTTCCAACATCAAGTTTGCCGACCCCAATCTTGAGATAGTCACTGCGCCTTTCATCGGCAAGAGTGGTGAGTTGGGTGATTCAGGTTTCACCTATGATGTCATGTTGTTCTCTTATCTCTATCCAGGCGCGTCCTACTCCAACTACACAGAGCTGTGGCTGAAACTCGGCAAGTCTTTCGGTCGGGCCCATCTGCAACTGGAAGTGACGCCGACTGTGGATGATTGGTTTGGTGTCGATGGTTGGCACGGGGTCAACTATGCGCTGCACCCAAGTTATAGTTTTGAGAACGGTATCAAGGTTTCCGGTTCTGTCGGTTATCAAGACCTGAGCGGCAATGGTGCCGAAGGATGGGGACATTGGAATCTGGGGGTCAGTAAGGAGTTCTATGGTTTCAACCTGGATCTGCGCTACCACGGCAGTACGGTTGAATCAGATCACAAGGTTTATGGTACCCAGACTGAGATCTTCGATGACAGGTTAGTGATAGGTATCAGCAAAGCGTTTTAAGAACTGCTTCCCTGCAGTCTTTGTGAGTACGCCATTTGGCGTGCTCTTTTTTTAGGTAAGGTGCGAACAAGCCCCATCTATGTTCTGCGTCGGCTAACAGGCTTGGAGGCAAGGCGTGGTTTGCAGCAAATGGCCCAAGTCCTTTGCAAGACTTCCTTAGAACATGCTCTTTTCAAGATAGAGACGGTTGTCGGCAATATGTCCAGGCTCGGCGCGGAAGTCCACCACCTGATACTTATGGCTGATCAGCATATTCAGCATAGAACGGAACTGATTGCGGGTCTTGACCTGGATCTGCTTGTAACCGGCTTGAGTGGCCCAACGCTCCTGCGCTTCCAGCATGCTGCGCGCCAGCCCCAGGCTGCGATAATCGGGTAATACTCCGCCTAACCAACTGTAAAAACACTGCTCGTCCAGAGCATAACCCAGCTTGAATCCCGCCAATTCACCTTCCACGAAGGCCAACAACAACAAACAGGCATTGCCTGTCAGCCGACGTTCAAATTCTTGCTGTTGGTAGCTGGAATCAAACTCGGGGATCTGAGCACTCAAGGCCATGATCTCGTCGATCTGTTGCTGATCTATTTCAGTAATAGCTTTGATTTCAATGGAGTACATCATTATTCTCTCAACGGGCCGCAACGTGTCACAGATTGCGGGATAAAAACTGGCCAAAATTATAACAGGTCTGGCCAGTTGAATGCATCAGGAGAATTGCTGCTGGTTTTCTGTCTGCAAGATCTTGTCCTGTAGTACCCGCAGCAGCACACCATAAGCGGGCAGGAACAGCCCCAGACTAACCAACAGTTTAAAGCTGTAATCCACGGCGGCAATTTCCGGCCAGTTGGCGGCCATAAAGGGGTCGCTGGAGGCGAAGAAGGCGATACTGAAGAACACCAGAGTATCCACCAGGTTGCCTACCAGGGTTGAGGCTGCCGGAGCGACCCACCAGGCACACTGGCGGCGAATTCGGGCAAATACTGCGATATCCATCAGCTGGCCCACCAGATAGGCGGCGAAACTGGCAAAGGCGATACGGAATATAAAGGTATTGAAGTCCGACAGGGCACTTAGCCCCTGAAAGTTACCTTGATGAAACAATACGCCCATGGCATAGGAGATTAACAAGGCCGGCAGCATGGCCTTGAAGATGATCTGCCGGGCGGCAGCTTGGCCGAATATCCGTACCGTTAGATCGGTTGCCAGATAGACAAAAGGAAAGCTGAAGGCGCCCCAGGTTGTATGGAAGCCGAATAGCTGAAACGGAAGCTGTACCAGATAGTTACTGGCACTGATAATCAGGATGTGAAAACTGACCAAGAGGATCAGTGCGCGTTTGAGCTGCGCGCTGGTTAACATTAACATATTGTGACCTTTTTAGTTGGCTGGGCGGGGTGAGGGAACCCGCATCTTCGGTTCGACCGAAAGGGCGCACATTATAGAGCCCATAATCCGGCTGACAAGAGGGAAGTGTAAAAAATGTCCAACCTATCTAAGGAAGTTTCTGTATTTGGGCGTTTAAGTCTATGCAGGGCAGGCATGGGGCTTGCTCGCACCTTCCTTAAAGCTACTCTACACTGAAAGGGAAGACAGGAGAGTTAAATGAATCGAATCTGCTGCCTGCTGCTGGCCTTATTGACGTTTGTCTGGCCGGCCATTGCCGAACCGACCAAGATCCAGATAGCTACCGCCAGTTGGGGCGGTTATACCGAAACCAATGGTGAAGGCTATTATTTTGAACTGTTACGAAGGGTCTTTCCCAAGCCGGAATGGCAACTGGAAATCCAGTTTGTTCCCTTTCCCCGCTCCCTCTACATGCTGGAGCGTGAACAGGTGGACATGGTGTTGGGACTTTATTTGGGGGATATCTCCAAGGGGATTTTCAGTGCTCACAAAGTAGAAACCGAGGTGATAGATGCCGCAGTAACCCCTGAGTTGGCCAGTGTATGGCAGGGCATGGTGTCTTTGGCCCATAGAAAGGTTCAGGCTTTGATCGCCTATCGCTTTTTTACCCTGACCCAGGTACCCATGCTCTATCAGGAAAACAGCAGCCTGCTGGAGATGCTGCGTAAGGTGAATGAAGGCAAAATCGACGCCGTGCTCGATTATAAACCCGACATGCAGCCACTGTTGGCGCAGTTAGAACAGCCAAGAAGACTGGTTCTTATCGAAGATGTGCTGCGGGCAGATGTTTATTTTGCCTTCGCCAATAATCCTAAAGGGCTCGAGTTGAAGGCCTTGTTCGACCAAGGCTTTGAGCAGTTGGAACGTTCCGGGGAATTGGCGGAGATAAAACAGCAGAGCCTGGAGCAGCTGCAACTGAAGATACAGGAGCCGCCATCACCCTAAAAATCCAGCAAAATCGACATTATGGTGGCGAGTTTGTTTTCCAGCTCCTGCCACTCGGCTGCCGGATCAGAGCCGGCAACTATGCCGGCACCGGCAAACAGGTTGATACAGCCGGGTTCCAGTAGGGCGCAGCGGATGGCTACCGCAAATTCACTCTCATATTTATTCAGATAACCACAGGCTCCGGCATACCAACCGCGCATATAGCCTTCCCGCTGGCGCAGAAAACTGATGGCAGATTCCCGCGGTAAACCACCGACGGCCGGGGTTGGGTGCAAGGCCTGCAGCAGTTGAAAATCTTTTACTCCGTGACGCAGTTCGGCGCGAATCGATCTGTGCAGATGTTGAATATGGTTGAGTTTGAATATGGTGGGTGTCTCATCGGCACCGACATAGCGGCTCAGCGGGGTCAACGCCTTGACAATATGCTCTCTGACCAGCTGATTTTCATGACTATTCTTGTTGTCATCCAATAGCTGCTGCGCCAGGCGTTCATCTTCTTCCGGGCTCAGGCCGCGAACTGTGGTGCCTGCCAGCGCTTCGGTATACAGCTCCTGTTGTTGACGGCGATAGAGGCGTTCGGGTGAGCAGGAGATAAAGCTGCGCTCGGGACTGAATTCGAAACCGAACTGAAAACTGTTGGGGTTACGTCCCTGCCAACTGGCCAATACTTGCCAGGGATCCGGCGTGTCTTTCACTTGCAGCTGGGTCAGGCGCGACAGCACTACTTTGGGCGTGTCCTGATTGAATCTGGGGGCGGTAACCTGTTCCACCAAGGCTTTCCAGCGCGGATAATCGGGCCTGTCATTGCGTGACAGCTGTTCGGTCTTGGTCGGCGGCGTCATGGGCCGGGCCGGCACAAGCGCATCCAGTGCGGCTTGTGCTTGAGCTATCTCTTGCTGCTGGTCTGCTTGACCCAGGTTCAGATTGACCAAGAGACGGAAATGATCTGAACTGCGTCTCAACTCAATTCGGGGTAGCAGGAATCTGGCGCGGCCAAACTCGGGCCAGGAGGCGATTTCGCGATCGAAGGCGACCCCGCCGTAGTAACGGATCTCCTGATTACTGGAGTAGGCCCGCTGTGTCTCATAGACTTCGGCCAGAGCCTCGTCTGTGACTTCATCTTCGAAGCGGAAATCCAGGCAACTGCCAATGGCGGCTACCTCCTCGAGTCGGTCCCTTCCTTGCCAATAAATTCTTGGGTAACTGGGCTGGGAAGCCAGCCAGGAGATCAGTGGGATCGCCTGTACCTCGGCGGCCAGTTGGACAATAGGTTCTGCTGGTGTCGGCTTGGTCAATTGACACAGCTTGTCTTGAAGTGACGAAATGGCCTGAGACAGGGTAAGTGCAGACAAGGGGAGCTCCGAACATCCGAACAAAGGGATCCGGAAGCAGAAAGCGTCCGGCTATCAGTATCTTTAACACAAACTAAAGTTCCACACCTCTAGTGTCAAGCCATCGAAGGGGCCGGTGTGACGTATAGCATGATCCCATTAATCAGCTTAGGTTAATGTGATGTAAGTGGACATTTTTGCTCGGCAAATTGTCTTGCTGGGACAATCTGTCCGTAGTCGACTCTGTTATCTACTCCCTTTGTATTAATTTGTCGATCTGTATTGGTTTTTACCGTCACTGAGCTTGTAGCTTTTTTGGGCGGCGCCAGAATAGCCCGGATAATCCCTATCAGAAACGACAGAAGAGCCTTATGTCCCATATTCCGGTAAAACTCTCTGCCCTCGCACTGGCGCTGGGCTGTGCCATGCAGGCCAATGCGACCTCTATTGAACGTGACCCTCTGGTCAATAACGCGATGGACGTGATTGTAGTGCACGGTGAGCGTGCCAACGCCACCGAAGTTGCCACCACCAACTGGAGCATTTCTGAAGAAGAAATCAAAGCTCTGGGGGCCCAGAGCCTGGATGAGGTGCTGAAGAATGTTCCCGGCGTTTACGTGCGTTACGGCGGTGATGGTACGCCTAGGGTGGATATCCGTGGTTTCAAGACCCGCCATGTCACTCTGTTGATCAATGGTGTACCGGCCAATAGTGCCGATGATGGTCAGTTTGATCCCAGCGTGATCCCAACCAGCCAGATTGCCAGAGTTGAAGTCTCCGTTGGTCCAACCTCGGTTCTCTATGGCCCAGGCGGCGCCGGCGGTGTTATCAACATCATCACTAAGCGTGGCGACAGCGCTCCGGCAGTATCCGGCAACCTGGAATTGGCCAAGGATGACACCTTCAAGGGCGATATCAGTGCCGCCGGTTCTGGCGATAACTGGCAGGGACTCATCAGTGCCAGTTATCAGCACACAGATGGTTTCCCTATGTCTTCTGACTATCAAACCACTGAGTATCAAGATAAATATCAGCGCAACAATGCAGACAAAGAACTGTCCAATCTGTATGCCCAAGGCAGCTATTGGCTCAGCGACAACACTCAACTCATTGCCAATATGGCTCTGCGTTCCGGTGAGTGGGGCAAGCCCCCAAGAGATGGCAGTGGCAGTGGCCGGGTGAAGTTTGAGCGGGTCGATGACTATGATTCACAGACTTTCCAGTTGGGTCTGGCACATAAGTTCAATGATACTTTCACTTTCCGTGGCTTTGGTTATCACAACCAGAGTGATACCTATGAAACCGTGTACGGCGATCACAGCTACGCCGAGCTGACTCAAGCTCAGGATGGCACTTCCAAAGTGCAGGGCGCAAATCTGCAGTTGATCTCCGACTTCGACACCGCGGGTATTCTAACCACCTCAGTGATTGCTGAAAAACAGAGCTGGGAAGCGGTAGCTGAAAGCTTTGGCTCCTCCAAGAAGTCCGGCAGCAGCAAGATTGCAGCAACCAAGGGCTCAGGCGGCGGCAGTGGAACTGGTGGTGGCAGTGGTTCCGGCGGTGGCAGTGGAACTGGTGGTGGCAGTGGTTCCGGCGGTGGCAGTGGAACTGGTGGTGGTAGTGGTTCCGGCGGCGGTACTGGCTCAGGTGGTGGCAGCGGTTCCGGTGGCGGTAATGGCTCAGGTGGTGGCAGCGGTGAGTCTTTCGATGATTCGGCCTGGGTTTATACCGCAGCGGCTGAGTATCAGTTCCAGTCCGACGGTGATTGGGGCTTTACTCTGGGTGGCGCATACCACGACATGGACAAGACCGAAGGCAACGAGAACGATTACTCGGCGCTGGCCTCAGGTTTCTGGCAAGCGGCCGATGAGACCCGTTTGAGCCTGAGTGCGGCTCGTAAGGTACGCTTCCCCTCAATGCGTAACCTGTACTCCCTGTCTTCAGGCAATCAGGAACTGGAAACGGAAATCTCCAAGCATGTTGAGTTGGGGTTGGAGCAGGGGCTGGGTATGAATACCGAGCTGCAGTTATACCTCTATCACACTGATGCTGATGATTATATTGCCAAAGATGCCAGTGGTATGTATCAGAACATAGGCAACTATCGCTTCCAGGGTTTGGATACCGTGCTGTCCAACAACAGCATAGAGAATCTGGATCTGAGCTTGAGCTACAGCTATCTGCACGCCGAAGACAGAGACAGCAGCACAGGTTTTGATGGTCTGGACTATCGTCCCAAGCATCAACTGCGCTTCCAGTTGGGCTACAAGCTGCCGACCGAGACTCGTATCCACCTGAACGTAGAACGCATTATGGATCAGAACTACTACGATCAGGAGAAGATAGGCGGTCAAAAGGTTTGGCAGGAGAAGTCCTTGGATGATTACACCCTGGTGGACATCAATCTGGTACAACCTTTGCTTAAAGATAATCTAGAGCTCTATTTACGAGCCACCAACCTGCTGGACGAGAACTACTATCAGAGTGATTCTCTGCCTCAGGCCGGTAGACAAGTCTTTGTTGGGATTAACTGGCAGATCTGATAATGCGCTTACTCGAACTCGAAGGGATCAATTTCAATCATGGTTGTTTGCAGCCTTTGATATTGAGGGATCTGGATCTGAAAATAGAATCCGGATCCTGCCACTGCATCAGTGGCCCCACGGGTTCGGGTAAATCCAGTTTGCTGGCTTTGCTTGCCGGGCTGCAACGGCGTCCCTGTGAAGGCGGTATTTTCCGTCGTCAGGGGTTGTTGGTGGGCCTGGTGATGCAAGATCCCCAAGTGCAAATATTGCGTCAAACAGTCGGTGCCGAGGTGGCCTTTGCCTTGGAAAACCTCGGTGTGCCCAGCGGCCAGATGATCTCCAGAGTGCAGCATGCATTGCGCCGGGTGGGCTTGTTTGTCTCGCTGGAAACCCAAGTCAGCAAGTTGTCTCTCGGACAGAAATATCGCTTGATGATTGCCGCCCAGTTGGTGAGTGAACCGGCGGTTCTGCTGTTGGATGAACCTTGGGCGCAACTGGATGATGCCGGTGTCGATGAATTGCTGGCAGTGATCCGTAATCTGCGGGCTGAAGGTATGGCCGTCGTGCTGGTGGAGCATAATCCCCTGGCTTTTGCTTCGGTTGTTGAGCACTTCTGGTACTTGCACCAAGGGCGGCTATTACCAGGTTGTTACCGGGCTGAATCCGGTAGTCATATGCAGCGACTGGAGCCGGACCGAAGCCGGGAGCTGGTCAGTGCCACTTCATTTGAATTTCGTTACCAGGGGCATTCGCCCCTGTTTGTGTGTCAGCAGGGCCTGTCTTTGGGCGCTGGAGAATTGGTCACACTGGTGGGGAATAATGGTTCGGGCAAGAGTAGCCTGCTGAAGGCGATAGCCGGAATTCAACCCGCGGTGGCGTCATTGCCGCTAAGGGTCTTTGGCCGTAAACCCAAGCCAGGGATCTACGGCCCCATGCTGGGCCTTCTGATGCAGCGTCCCAACCGTCAGTTATTTGAGGCCACAGTGATTGAGGAGATGCAGTTCAGCCTGCGTCGCTTCGACTTGCCGTTGTCTCGGGCGGAGAGTTTGCTTGAGCAACTCGATTTGTTGCATCTGGCCCACAGTTCTCCACACACACTTTCCTATGGTCAGCAGCACTTGATTGCCCTGGCTTCTATCGCTTGTTTGACTCCCAGCTTGATGCTGCTGGATGACCCCTTGGCAGGGTTGGATGGCAAACATTTGGGGCAGCTTTGGCAGATACTCAATTATCTGCGTGAACAGGGAGGCAGTATAGTGATAGCCAGCCACAGACCCTTGCAAAATTTACCTTGTAGTCAGTTGTGGCAGTTGCAGCAAGGTCAACTGGAAATAGCGTTTTCCCCAGAGGAGGTTGCCTGTGTGGGTTAAGGGGCAGCGCCACGGCCGTACTTCTCCGAAGGGGCTGGATTTAGGTTTGTGGGGCAGTGCCGCGGCTTTACTGCTGGTGCTGAGTCTGTCGTCGGCGGCCTTTATTTTGCCTCAGGCGCAGCTTCCCTGGTTGGCGGCTATCAATCTGATATTGGTGGCTCATGGCATGCTGCAGCGCGGCGCCATAGGTGGGGTGATACGCTTTGTCTTGTTGCAGCTCGGTTTTACTTTGGGGCTGTATGCATTGATGCACGGCGGCGAGCAGTTGGGACAAGGTACTTTGGCTGTGGCCCGCATTACTCTGGCTTTGCTGCCGGGATGGTGGCTGTCGGTGACAGTGCGCCCGGAGCGTATCGGTGAGGTGTTATGCTTGGTCATGCCGAGCAAATGGGCCTTTGTGGTGGCAGCTTCTATTGGGTTGTTGCCCTTTATGACCCAGGAGATCGCCGAGATCTATCAACTGCAGCGGCTGCGGGGGGCGCGCATTGCTCCCAAGCAACTGCTCAATCCGCGCAATTGGCCGGAACTGGCTTACTGTGTGCTGTTTCCCCTCTTGATCCAACTGCTTAAGTTGGCCAAACAGATGGCGCTTGCCGCCAAGAGCCGCCACTTTGGCCACACTTCCAAGCCGACCCATTGGCGGGACAACCGGAGCGAACATGGCAACAAATAACGTCAAAGGATTTCAACTGCAGGATGCGCTCTTTATCGGCTTTTGTGCCACCTTATTGGTGGCGGTCAAGAGCATGCTCAGATTGAAACTTGGCTTGTCGGGACATTCTATGCTGCTGATGAGCTTCTTCTATCTCACCTGTTACGGCATTGTCGGACGTATGGGGGCGATGACTGCTTGCGGCGCCTTGGCCGGAGTGGTCGCCATGACCTTGGGCGTTGGCAAAGGCGGCCCGCTTATTCTGCTCAAATTCCTGATCCCGGCGGTGTCCATGGATCTGGCGCTTCTACTGTTGGCCAATGCGTTTAATTTGCGCTGGCGTTTCATCGCCCTGGCATTGGTGGGTTGTATCGCCTGGGCCGCAAAAGGTCTGGTAGAGGATCTGCTGGTGGGCATGAGTGAGCAGGTGGCCTTGGTACGTTTTGGTCTCAAGTGTTTACAAGGTGGTGCCTTTGCCATAGTCGGGGCGCTGCTGGTGCCCCCTGTCTTGAGACGCCTCAAGGCCCACGATCTTCTCCACAAAGATATTCAGACAGATTGATTAAGGTTTATTGATGAAAGATTGGCTGATTTGTATAGATGATACCGATGATATTGGCACCAAAGGCACCGGCGAGATAGCTGCCGAGATAGCTGAATTGTTGACCCAGCAAGGCGGGCAAACCTCCCTGGTGACCCGGCATCAGCTCTATGTGCATCCGGATATTCCTTACACTTCCCACAATAGTGCCATGTGCTTTGGTTATCGCGGTGAGCTTACCTTAGAGGCGATCCGTGAGTTGGCTATAGCTCATTTGCTCAGGGAGTCTGCCAGCGCGGCCGACCCTGGGTTGGCGCTCTTGTCTCTGGCCGATTTCAGCGGTCAGGACGTGCTGATGGCTTTTGGCCGTGAGGCCAAGCAAGAGGTCAAGACCAAGGAACAAGCCTACGGCTTGGCTAAACACTTGGGTATCAGTCTCAGCGAGCACGGCGGCACAGGGCAGGGCGTTATCGGCGCTCTGGCGGGCCTTGGGCTCAGGCTTACAGGTAATGATGGCCGGGTGAAAGGCCAACTGAAATTGGGTCAGACAGATAAAGCCGCGCCTTTTGGCGTTGCCGACATACTAAAGCGCTCTGAGCTGGATGGCGTATTGACTACCACAGGTGAATGGTTGCAGGAAACCGACTCTGTCTGGCTTAGCGGCAAGGTTAAAGCCGTGTGGGCCGAACACAAGTTTGCCCTCCTGGTCAGCAAACGTGGCGCCGAGTGGCACAATGCCGGTAAACAGGAACTGAAGGAGTTCTGAATGCAGCAATGGTTTGAACTCAAGCAGGGTAAACGTTTGTTTCTCGGTGGCAACAGCAATCTGCAGGCTGCCCGCGAGGTAGCCATCCAATGTGCTTGTTTTGCCGAAGACGACGAAGACGAGCAGATAGACGATATAACTCGCTCCTGTTACAACTGTCAGTATCGCCGTTGGTTGAGTGAAGGTTTTCAGTGTCTTGGCCCTATACCTGAGTGAGATTGGCATCATAAAGGCAAACTTTACCCCCTTAGGTGCATAGGCATTTCCGGATTTGGCTTCTAGAATACGGCAAAGCCGAGTGACATTTGTTGGAGAGTCGTTAACCCCTGACAAACGTTGTTCGGGTGAGGACAGAAGCCTTTGCCGGAGTGAAAGAATGACTGATGCGGTTCCGACAGCAGCCCTGTTGAAGTTGCCCGTTACCCGATTGGGGATAGGCATGTATGTGTCGGCCATTGAGAACAATGGTCAGTTGGCTGTCGCCAATGCCGGCCAGATCAGGAGCCGTCAGGCGATCACTAAACTCAGCAACAGCGGCATCCGTTTTGTCTGGGTTGATGTTGAGCGTTCCAGCGACAGCTGCGGCCTGAAAAAACAGCGCCCCGTTTGCGATAACCATACTCGTAAAACCTCGGTTAATCCTGAATTGGCAAGAGGTCAGGCCAAACAGCTACTGACAGAAGCCAAGGGCTTGGTGCGTAAAGTCCTCAGTGAAACCTTCGAAGGCAAGGCGATAGAAGTCGAGCCGTTTGCGGCATTGGCAGACAATATGATCGAGTCGGTGATGCTCGACTCTGATGCGATGAAGTGCATATCGGCGCTGAGATCCAAAGATGCCTACTTACTTGAACATTCGGTCAATGTTGCCTTCCTGCTGATCACCTTTGGTAAATATCTCAAGCTGGATCGCGAGATGCTCAGGCAGCTGGCGATCGGCGGTATTCTCCACGATATCGGCAAGATCAAGGTGGATAACAAGATACTGCACAAGCCGGGCAAGCTGACGCCGGAAGAGTTTGAGCACATGAAGTTGCATCAAGCCTACGCCATCGAGATCATGGAACAGGCCAAGGGCTTGTCTCAAGTGAGCAAGGATGTGTGCCTGATGCATCATGAAAAACTCGATGGTCGTGGTTACCCACGGGGCCTGACTGGAGATGCATTGCCGCTGCATGGGCGTATGAGCTGTATCGTGGATATCTATGATGCCCTTACCGCCACCCGCTGCTATAAAGAGGCGATGAGCCCGGCTGCAGCCTTTAAAATTCTGCTCAGTCTGACGCCCTTTCATCTGGATGAGAGCCTGGTGTATGAGTTTATTCGTTGTATCGGTGTCTACCCGGTCGGTTCATTGGTGCAACTGTCCGATGGCCGGGTGGGCATAGTCTGGGAGTCCAAGAATAGAGATGCATTACATCCAGTAGTTAAGTGCTTCTATTCATTGAAGTTTAAGCGGTATACCGATGTGACCATGGTGGATCTGCAAAAGTCGGATCTCAACATAGACAGAGGTGTATCGCCCAGCTCTTTGGATGTCGACCCCAAGCCCTTCTATTGATCTGGCGGTAAACTGGGTAAACTGATGGGCCCGCCGAGTGGTGGGCCTTTTTGTTGAGTTTGTGGAGTGACCCCAATGCGCCGAATTTTACCTATCATGACCCTATTATTGTCGCTGGCCTTGCTGATCCCCGGGGTGACTCAACCTATTTTGACTGTCAGCGGCACGGTAGAAAAGGCCGAGCTGACCGAAGCCGGGTTGGACATGATCGCCGAAGCCGTCAGTGATGGTTCCGGGCGCGACAGTGCCAGGGGAATGCTGGCGATGATTAGCGGTATGTTGGGGCTTAACAACCTTCAAGGTGAAATGGAGGTGTTCAACAAGACCCGCAGTATCTGGGGCACAGTGACCGAGCTGCATCAACACGGCAATACCCTGGTGGCGGCGCTGGTGATGTTGTTTTCCGTGATAGTGCCGGCCTGCAAGCTGGGGCTGATGCTGCTGGCTCAGGCGCCGCTGTCCAGTAAGGTGCGGCAGGCCATCGACAGTATTACCGCTGCCATCGCCAAATGGTCCATGGCCGACGTATTTGTGGTGGCACTTATTATCACTTATATGGCCGGCAACGCCTCGGCCGGCATGGGCGATTTGGTTCACACCCACGCCAGCCTGGAGTCGGGCTTTTGGTTCTTCCTCGGTTATTGCCTGTTGGCTATTGCCGGCCAGTATTGGCTTAAATCCCGTCAGTCCTGACCCAGCACGCCGTCTGTCGCTATCGGTACTATCCAATAGCGGCAGGGGTTGTGGCGGCAGACCTCCGCCAGGGTTTGCAGCAGCGCCTGCTGTGACTCTTGCGGGTGCATCACCTCAAACTTGTAGAATTCCCGATAACCTTCCACCTGTTCCTTGAGATTGAAGTGGCTGTGCTCGCGGCTGAAGCCACAGATATTGATCAGGCTGAAGCCGGAGAGGTAGTCCAGCGACATCAGGGTGTCGACCACATCGTCTTTTAGATTGTGCTGCACTATCAGCACCAAGAGTTGTTTCATTGGCGTTTCTCCAGGGTTTGATACAGCAGCGGCAACAAATAGAGGGTGGTGATAGTGGAGGTGATCAGCCCGCCTATGACCACGATTGCCAGCGGCCTTTGAATTTCGGCGCCGGGCCCGGTGGCAAAGGCCAGCGGGATCAGGCCGAACATGGCGGTGGTGGCCGTCATCAGAATCGGCCGCAGTCGGCGGGCCGCACCTTGTTCGACCCGCTCACAGAGGCTGGCAAACAGATGCCGCGACTGTTCATAGTAACTGACCATCACCACGCCGTTGAGCACGGCTACCCCCAGCAGGGCGATAAAGCCCACTGAGGCCGGCACCGACAGGTATTCGCCCGAGATAAACAAGCTGAAGATACCGCCCATCATGGCAAAGGGGACGTTGGCCAGGATCAGCAAGGCTTTGGAGATATTGCCGAAGGTGGTGAACAGGATCAGGTTGATCAGCATCAGCGCCACGGGCACCACCAACAGCAGGTTACGGGTCGCCCGTTGCTGGTTCTCGAATTCGCCGCCGAAATTCAGGCTGTAACCGCTGGGCAGAGACAGCTCAGCGGCCAGCTTGCCCTGTAGTTCTTCAACAAAGCCGACGATATCGCGGCCGCTGACATTGGTGGTGACCACGGCAAAGCGGTTGCCTTGCTCGCGTTCAATCAGTATCGGCCCTTCGCGATAGCTTATTTGCGCCAGTTCACCAAGGGGCCTGAGGCTGGCATCCGGCATCACCAATAGCCTTTGCTCCAGTTGCGGCAGGCTGTTGATACCATCTGCTGCCTGGGCGATCAGCACGGGAGTTCGCTTCTTGCCCTGGATTATCTCAGTTATGGCCAGGCCTTCCAGTTGGCTCTTGAGATATCGACCAAATTCATCGGCACTCATGTTGTAACTGCGGGCCAAACCCTCCTTGAGACGGAGGTTGATAAAGGGGCTGCCTTCGGTCATGGCGGTTTTGACATCCTGGCTACCGCGAGTGGCGCTGGTCAGGTGTGCTGTCTCGCTGGCCAATCTTGAAAGCGTCTCAAGATCTTCACCGAAAATTTTAATCGCCACATCGCCTATGCTGCCGGTAAGCATCTCGGAGACCCGCATCTGGATAGGTTGGGTGAAGTTGAAATTGATCCCCGGAAACTTGAGCACTTCGGTGCGTATGGCATCAATAAGCTCCTCCTTGCTGGCAAAGCGCCACTCCTCCACGGGTTTAAGTTCCATGAATACATCTGTTTCATTCAGCCCCATGGGATCCAGCCCCAGCTCATCGGCGCCGGTGCGGGCGACCAACTGGCGTATCTCGGGTACAGTGGTCAGCAGGTGCTGCTCTATCTGAGTATCCAGTGCCAGCGAGGCCTGCAGCGAAATCGACGGGGACTTCTCCAACTGCAGAATAATGTCACCCTCATCCAGGGTCGGCATAAAGGTTTTACCCACCTGAGTAAACAGCCCCAGGCTCAGTACCAGTGCCACCAGTGCCGTGGCGCAAAAAGCCTTACCGTGCTGTAACACCCACTGCAGGCTGAGCAGGTAGCGGGCCTTGAGCCAGCCAATGGCCTTGGGTTCGTTGGCCGCTTTTTCATTGACCAGATAGGAGGCCAGCACAGGGATCACCGTCAGCGACAGTGCCAGTGCCGACAGCATGGCAAACACTATGGTGATAGCCACTGGGGTGAACAGTTTGCCTTCGAGGCCGCTGAGGGTCAGCAGCGGTGAGAAGACTATGATCACTATCAGGGTGCCGGAAACCACAGGCACGGCCACATCTTTGGTGGCGCGGTAGATGAGGTGCAGCCTGGGCAGGCGTTTGCCGCCGGCAATCTGGTTGACCATGTTCTCCACCACCACCACGGAGGAGTCCACCAACATGCCGATGGCGATCACCAGGCCGCCGAGACTCATCAGGTTGGCCGACAGATTGAAGTAACGCATCAGCATAAAGGTGGCCAGCGCCGCCAGCGGCAGCGACAGTGATACCACCAATGCAGCGCGCAAATTGCCGAGAAACAGCGCTAGCAGCAGAATAACCAATACCACGGCCTGAAACAGGGCATCTGAAATGGTGCCTATGGCTGTATCTATCAGGTTGGCCCTGTCGTAGAACACATTCAGCTGGCTGCCGGGAGGCAGAGTTTTTTCTATCTGGGCCAGCTTTTCCCGTACCAGTTTGATGACCTGATCGGTATTGGCATCCTTGAGGCCGACGATCAAGGCCTCTGTGGTTTCTTCACCATTACGGGTCACGGCGCCGTAGCGGCTGAGATGACCTATTTCGACTTTTGCAAGGTCTTGCAGGCGATAGCTGCCGCCCTGATTGGTGGCAATCACCAGTTGTTGCAGGGCCTCCAGCGAGTCGATGCGCCCTTCGGTGCGAACCGTCAGGTTATCTGTCCCGAGCGTGATGCGTCCGGCACCCGTGTTGCTGTTGTTGCTCTCAATACGGGCTATTAACTCTTCCTGGCTGATACCGGCCTGAGCCAGAGCGACGGGATCCGGGGTGATCTGCAGTGTCTTGGCAAAACCGCCGAGAATGTTGACATCGGCGACTCCGGGCACGGTACGCAGCAGCGGCCTGACTTCCCATTCCAGCAACTGACGGCGCTCCAGTAGCGACAGCGAGGGATTCTCCAGCGAAAACATAAAGATTTCACTGAGCGGGGTGCTCATGGGGGCAACGCCGCCTTCAAGATCGGCGGGCAACTTGTCCCATACCGCCGCCAAGCGTTCACTCACCTGCTGTCTGGCCCAGTAAATATCTGTGCCTTCGTTGAAGTCCAGGGTGATATCGGTAATTGCATACTTGCTGGTGGAACGCAGTATCGCCTGCTTGGGGATCCCCAGTAGCTCAGTCTCAACCGGTACTGTCACCTGGGCTTCTATCTCTTCGGCTGTCATGCCGGGAGCCTTGAGGATGATTTTCACCTGGGTCGGCGAGATATCCGGGAAGGCGTCCAGCGGCAGCCCCAACCAGGAATAGGCGCCGGCACCACAGAGCAGCAGCGCTGTTATCAGGGTAAACAGCCTTTGAGTCAGGGAGAAACGGATAATGGCACTGAGCATGCTATTCGCCCCCCAAACCCAGGAGTATGCCTTTGACGGCCGCCACTGAGTCGCTCAGCACCTCGGCACCGACCAGAGTTTCATTGGGTGCCAGGAAGTAGCTGTCGGCGCTGGCACCTATAACCTGCACGTCGGTTGGTCGCAGTTTATTTTGGCTGTGACTCAGCACCTGGCTGCCAGTGCCCCAGGAATAGAGACTCTGCTTGGGCACCACCAGGGCATTGATGGCCTGCAGCGGAATAACCTGCAACTGCTGCCCGGGTTGCAGGCCGCAGCTTGGGGGAACGGCCTGGCTCCAGGTATCGACAAAGCCCTGTTTGGCCAACTGGTCCTTGCGGCTTATCTGCAGTTGGCACTCTCCGGCCATCACGGCATTGACACTGTCTTTCTGGGCCAGGGGTAAACGCAGCTTAAGCCTGAGTTCGTCGGCGGGTAGTATCCCCAGCAGTGGGGCGCCGCTCATCAGCGGTTCACTGCTATCGCCATATTGCAGCAGTCCGGCCATGGGCGCGTGCAATATCAGAGTCTCGGGATTGTCCCCCGGCTTAAGCAATTCACTGAAATGCTGCAGGTGTTCATATTGCAGCAAAGCGTCGAAATACTGGCGGCTTATCTGCGACCAAGTTTCGGCACCTATGGCGCCGTTGGCCCGCAGCTTTTGGTTGCGATCATAGCGTTGCTTGGCGAGCTTGAATGCCGCTTCGGCGGCGGCAAATTGCAGTTGAAAGTGGGCAATTTCGGCGCCCTTAAGTTGCACCAGTGCTTGACCTTCATCGACCCATTCTCCTTCGGCCACCAACCAGCGTCGCTGTTGGATGGTTTCCGGTGCCGTGAGATAGAAGCTGCTGCCGGGCTGAGCCGCCAATATTGCCGGTACAGGGGCGGCCTCTATCTGTTGTACTTGGTTCACTGAGGTGAAGCTGAGTGTCAGCTTGCCGAGGTCAGCAACCGAAATTTCCTGCGCCCACAGCGGGGAGAAGAACAGGGTCGACACCAGTGTGCCAACCAGGGTTTTAGGGGTCATAGGGTAACTCCGAGCGCTTGCAGTTGTTGGGAATGCAGCTGGGCTTGTGCCAGCTGGTTGAGCGACAGCCTGGCTTGGGTATCCAGGGCCTCAAGGTGGCGCCGCAGCCAGGATTCATACTGGGCTGGGCCTTGTTCGGCCGTGGTCAGCAGGGTTTGGCTGAGCTGTTTGCTCAGCTGCACGGCTTGTTCCAGCCCTTGCTGCTGTTGTTGTAGTTGGGCTTGGCGCTGTTTGAGTTGTTGCAACTGCAGTTGGCTCTGCAGTAGCTGTTGTTGTTGCTGTTGCTCCAGTTGCAGTCTTTGTTGCTGCAACTCGCCAAGCTGTTGCTGGTTCAGGCCGTTGCCAACAGGCAAAGGGATCTCCAGTGCCAGACCCAGAGACTGTTCATCTTGTCCCAGAGTTGCAGTGTTTTTGGCCGTGACTGAAACCAACCAAGGAGTGTCATCTCCTTCGAGTTGGGTGTTTGTGGTGAGCTGTTGACGTTGCTGCTGCAGCGCCAGCAATTGCCACATGGGATGCCCGGCACCGGCATCATTCGGCAGTGGGGTGTCACTTTCATCCAGCGATGGCAGCTGTTGCAGCCCGGTCAGGCGCTTGAGTGCCTCATTGGCCTCTTGTCGCTGCTGCTCCAGTGGGAGCTTTGCGAGCGACAACTCCAGCAGTTCACGTTTTAATAGCAGTACCGCAGTTGCCGGCATTTCACCACTTCGGCTCAGGGCTTGTTGCCGCTGCAACAGTTGCTGCAGTACTTGTTGCTTGTGGCGCAGTTGCGCCAGTTCCTGCTCGGCTTGTGCCTGTTGCCACCAATACTGACGCAATAGTCCAGAGAGATAGAGGCGCTGTAATTGGCTCTGCAATTCCAGCATGCGTTCGTTAATGGGCTTGAGTTTGGCGTTCTGGCGCTGCATGGCCGGCGACTGAAAAGGCAGGTTGAGCGAGAGCTCCTGCTCATAGTTGTTGTGGCTTTCCAGGCTGCCAAGATGGCTCAAACTGATGCTTGGCAGCCCTGCCAGCCAGTCCGAGCTGTGATATATTGGAGCCAATTGTGCCGAAGAGGTGTGCAGCCTGTTTTGACTTAGGGACAAAAGGGCGTCTCTGTCTGTTTCCGGGGCCGCTCTCAGCTGAAACACCATTAACAGCAGGCTACAGCCCAGGTAGAGGGGGCGGATTTTCATGGGAGTTTCTCTTGGGGAAATATCTGCCGCCAGCCTGGCACTGATTTGGCTTGTCGTCTTCGGCAACATGTATCATATTTGGGCTTATGGGACATATGTACCATAATTTAACTGTATGTTTTTGAAGGTTATTAGTCGGGAGTTGTGCCAATGAAGGATCTGGTGATGATAGGGCTGCTCAGTGTGATCATGACGCTGAATTTGCTGGATGTGTTGTCAGATATGCAGCTCGGAGTGCCGACTTATCATATAGTGCAGGAGAGCATTCTGGTGGCTCTTTCTGCCTGTGGTGCCTTGTATATCAGTTTTGATCTGATCCGCCGTAGCCGCGAGATGCAGCTACTCAAGTCAAAGTTGGCCAATGCCGACGCCAGGATCTGCAACATCTCCAGCCGAATGCAAGCCGCCCGCCAGGAATACACTCAGGCGGTACAGCAACAATTTGAACTCTGGTCGCTGACCCGCAGTGAGCAGGAAGTGGCTTTATTACTGTTGAAAGGCTTGAGTTTCAAGGAGATTGCCAGTGTTCGCAGTACCAAGGAGAAGACGGTGCGACAGCAGGCCTCGGCAATTTACGCCAAGGCGGATGTCGATGGCCGCCATACCTTCTGTGCCTGGTTTATGGAAGATTTTATTCAGCCCGTTGCTAGCACCGATGCTTCACAGGCGGCCTAAGACACAATTGGCATCTGTCGTTTTGAAAGCGGTTTTATCCGCGTTTATTGAAGCCAATCCAGTGGCTGCTGAGCGAGTAGGATTAGGCATTTCCCCGGCAACTTTTCTTATTGCTACCAGACTATCGCTGTCACAGAGAGCAGGTCTTCTGCCATAAAAAGGTATAAAAAATTTTTTCTTAGTGCTTTGGGTTCTTTATTATCGAGAATCGATATTGGCACCCAGGCTCCACAGACACCAATAATAGCGGCATTATTTAACTGTGGAGGTGGCGGTGAAGCCTGGCTATATCTTGCTGTTTCTCTTACTGGTGGTACTGGCATCGACCCAGACCCAAGGCTTGTTGCGGGCCCTGATTGAACTCAGCGCCTTCGCAGGCTTTTGTTACCTGTTTTCAACCCTGCCAGAGAATATAACCAAGAGACGAACTGCCGATAAACAGCCAGAGGATCACGCCGAGAAGTAAGGGCTTACTACCACTTTGCTGTAGTTTCCTGAAGGTGATACCGCAGCCAATCAGGAACAAACACACCACCAGGGCACGCTTTGCCAGCGCAAATAGCTCCTGATAGATAAATTGGCCTTGCGGCAACAAACTGGTGATGGCGATAGCCAGGCAGTAAAACAGAATAAATCCGGGAATATTGAGTTTACCCTTGCCACCAAATAACAAGGCGCTGATAGCCGCCAGAGGCACTATCCACAAGGCACGTGCCAGTTTGATGGTGGTTGCTGTCTTAAGTGCTTCTTCACCATAGGCGGACGCGGCGCCCACCACGGAAGAGGTGTCATGAATGGCGATGGCGCTCCAAACCCCGAAGTCATGTTGACTTAATTGCAGCAGATGACCTATCACGGGAAAAACGAACAGCGCAACCGAGTTGAGTACAAAGACGCAGGCCAGTGCAATGGCGGTTTGTTCGTTGCGGGCATTGATAGCCGGTGCCACAGCTGCGATGGCGCTGCCACCACAGATGGCGGTGCCACTGGCAATCAAGTGACCGACTCGCCTATCCAACCCCAAAACCCGAGTCAACGCCGTGCCCGCCAGCAGGGTCAGCAATATTGATCCCAGGATTAACGGCAAATTGCCTACAGAGGCGTCGATCGCCTGTTGCAGCGGAATGCCAAAACCCAGGCCGACAATGGAGATGGCCAGCAGTTTTTTGGTCAGTTTCCCCAGATCCCAGTCCGATGGCAACCAGCCGAGATTAGCCAGCACAAATCCCACCAAGAGTGCCAGAGGTGAGGAGATGGCGGGGTGTAGGCAGGCGAGGGCAAGCAGGCAAAACAGCCACTTTTTCTGCAGTTGGCTCATGGATAAGAGATAGTAAAATTCCGGGAGCGTTAGTATAAGTGAGGCAAAATGCTAGGAAAACTAAAATTAACTTAATATCCAGCGTAAGTTTTGCTGAATCTCTGACTAAAACAACAGGACCAGGGAAGCCAGTTCCCCGATCCTGAGTCGATGTTATTTCTAGCACAAGTTTGCTGTGTCTTTTGCTGTGTTTAATAAGGCCAAGTGCCTATGACATTCTTCGGCGCTTAGACTTGTGATGACAACTGATACTCATGACCATCTTTGGTGGTAAAGCGCTTGCAGCACTTATTGCTGCGTGGCTGACCGCCATCATTGTGCAACAGGCTAATCCACTCACGTTTGAGCCTGTTGTCCTGACAGCGGCCATCGATGAGACAGCGTTCCAGCTGAATGTCTTCAATGGCGGCGCAGTCGCGGCTGCCGACACAGCCTTGGCGGTCGAAACTTAGCTCCAGGTGACAGTCGCGATCATCCTTGAGCAATATGGCTTCTGGTTCGCTGCGGTGGCCGCTTAGGGCAACAAACTGTTGTGGCTGTTTGAGGCCACACTGGCTGCCATCGGCAAAGCAGGCCAAGAGATGCTGATAGTAGACCACATAGCAAACCACCTCGGCATGTGAGCCGTTTGCCAGTGGGAATAGCCGGTCAAGCAGTTGCTTGGCATTGGCCATCTTGTCGGCGATATGGCGTTCACCGAGTGCTTCCACGGCAAAGACGGCTTCGGCGATGAAAGGGTTGTGCTCTTGATTGATTTTTTGCTGCATAGTGGAGATGTTCATCGTCTCGCCCTCGTGTTTTGCTTTCCTTGACCAGATGGCACCTTTGCCTCATGGCCGGACAATTCCTGTGAATTGCTTAATTTGTAGGCTAGCGGTTTTTTGATTACAATTTCACAATAAAAATTTTACAGTGTGAATTTTACAAAATGCGCCAAGACCAAAGCCTGATCCGTAAGTCACATTTTCTGGGAACTAAAATAAGAAACCTCAGAAAACGCAATCACTTAACTATGGAAGACTTGTCGGCACGCTGTGTCAGGGTCGATCCTGAGTCGGCGCCGTCAGTGTCATACCTGTCGATGATCGAAAGGGGCAAGCGTGTTCCCAGTGCAGGTATGCTGGCGGTCATAGCTGCAGTTTTTCAAAAAGAGGTGAGTTGGTTTCTGGACGATGCGCCGGAGGAGCAAGCTATCACCCCGGACAAGGGGCGACGCGGTGGTGTCAGTGGTATGCCGCTGGAGCCCGGCTTCCTGTTTTCCAATGATATTCTGCAGATAGCCATTCCCGAGATGCTGTCACAGACGGGGATCAGCGGCCGCCAGTTTGCCCACTTATTGATCCGCGCCCATCAGGAACACCATCAAAACCATTTCCCCGATCTGGAACGGGCCGCCGAAGAGGTGGGTAAGAAGCGTCTGCCCTTGTCGGTAGAAGAGATGCTGGATCTCGCCGCGGCGCAGGGACTGAAGATCCAATGGTTCGCCCGGCCGGCAAAACAGCTGACGGATGCCCAGGGGATATGTACCGGAGAGTTGGTGACCTCTTACATGGAGCCGCCGGGAACGCTATTTCTCAACGAGATCCTCAAGTCTCAACCAACCAGGCTCAAGTACGATTTGGCGGTGCATATAGGTCACTGTGTGCTGCATAACCGCGATGGGCTGAGCAATGTGTTGACCGTGGGCCGCAGTGGTTTCAGTGAAACCGATCCCCAGATCCAGAGTTCGTCTCTCAATGCCCAAGATATACTCCAGGCCTGGCGTGGCTTTGAGGCCAGTTTCTTTGCCGGGGCCTTGCTCTGCCCCAAGGTGGCATTCAGACAACTGCTGGACAGATACGGCTACGAGATAGATGCTCACCGATTGGCGGGGGTTTCTCCCTCGGTAGCGATGCGGCGTATGACAGTGGTTTCACCTTATCCTCACTGGCACTACTTCGACGCCTATGCTCCGGGCAAGCTAAAAGCAGTGTATCGCGGCAATGGTATCCCGCTACCCTGGGGTAATATGCGGGCGGTGGCCGATCCTTGTCAGCACTGGGCGGTATTTCGGATGATCACCGAGCCCAAGGAAGGCAGTTCGGCGCAGATATCCATTCTGGATGTGGAGCAACAACCCAGGATCTATTGTTGTGAATCGGTCAAGGTCAAAGACTTGGCCGGCAATCACCATGTGCTTTGTGCCGGGATAGATCTCAATCCTGCCATTGAGGCCCAAGGGGAAGATGCCTTGTCACTGGCGCAAGATCTTAAACAGGCTTGTGTCGAGCAGGGCGGAGAAGGCGCCATTCCCAGAAAGATAAAACAGCAACTGCTGACAGTAGCGCGGATCCTCAATATCAATTGGGTCGAGCGTGGGATTACCGGCGATGCCAGATTGATCTGCTCCAGAGGTGCGGTTTGCCCAAGACGCCCAACCTGTTATGGCGAACAGTCTGAGGTGAGCTTTCCCTGGCCCAAACAATAACCTTGGAACACTAGCAGAACTTTGGGTTGATAAAACAGACCATAGATAACTTATATTCACCTATTGTCTGTTTTGAGTGACGCAGTTACTAACGGGTTTAGCTCACTCGAATATAGCCATTACAAAGCCAATAGTGAGTAAAATAGCCATAATAAGCCTAAGGATGCTCTGTTGTTTCTGATAACGAATAATCACAGGATCCTGGCTGTTGGCCAGAGTGCCAGACTCCAGCGATTGTTTGACTCTTATCGCTATATTTGATGAATTTTTTTCATCTGTTTGAGCCAGTTCAGGATACTGAACCCGTATATGTTTCAATAGCTGCTGCCAACGCCAAAGCTGCAAGACAAAGAAGAGTCCTGCCAGAATAAACATCAGCCAGGCGATATGTGACAGCGCCCATTCTATCTGTGGTTCCATAAATACTCTTTTATTAGCCGAAAGATAGTTGCGGCTATGTTATACCAATCAGCAGCAAGATTCAGGAGTTGCATGTGTACTCAAGGTTTTGCGGGAATGAGGTTCAGTATTCCCAACGGCAGTTGCAAGGCTGCCGTTGGGGAACCTGAGGCTAAACCTTGAAGCGGGCGACTAAGGTATCCAACCTGTAGGCCAGATTATTGAGCGCGTCACTGGCCGCGGCGGCAGCTTCGGCGGTCTGGGCTGTGCGCTGGGTTATCTCATTGATCTCACTGACGTTACGATTAATATCTTCCACTACAGTGGATTGCTCCTCTGTGGCTGCCGCCACTTGGATATTCATATCGCTTATCTGGGCAATTTGCCCCGAGATACCGCTGAGCGCCTGGCTGGCTTCATCCACGGCCTGAACGCCTTCATGGGATCGATTGCGACTCAGCTCCATGGCACTGACGGCTCTGGCGGCTGCGGCCTGCAGCTTATCTATCATTACCTGCACCTCATCGGTTGAGGCGGCAGTGCGGGAAGCCAGGTTGCGAACTTCATCGGCCACAACTGCAAAACCACGGCCGGCTTCGCCGGCCCGAGCCGCCTCAATGGCGGCATTCAGTGCCAGCAGGTTGGTTTGCTCTGAGATGGCACGGATCACATCCAGAATGCTGCCTATCGACTTGGTATGGGTTGCCAGTGATTCGATCACCTCGCCGACCTGAGCCACATCCTGCGACAACTGGTTAATGGTATTGCGGGCACGGGTCACCACCTGTTGGCCGGTGGCCGATTCGCCGTCGGCATCTTTGGCTGTTACCGCCGCCTGGGCCGCATTGGCGGCAATCTCGTTAACGGTTGCCCCCATTTCGTTGATGGCGGTCACCACCATCATGGTGCGGTCTTTCTGATCCTGGCTGTCGCTCATGGTCTGCTGGGCCTGCGCCGAGACGTCCTTGGCCGATAACCCCAACTGTTCGCTGGTGGCGGCCACTTCGACCACAGAGTCCTGTATTTTGGAGATAAAGCTGTTGAAGCCCTTGGCCAGTTGGGCTATTTCATCTTCACCCTCGACCGGCAGACGTTGGCGCAAGTCGCCTTCGCCTTCGCCTATGTCGCGGAACATTTCTGCCACCTTGCTGATGGGGCGGCTAACAGAGCCGGCCACTATCACAGCCAGGAAGATGAAGCCGGCGGCAATCAATGCTGTCCATAACAGAATCTGGTAGGCGGCCTCTTGCAACAGGGCAAAGATTTCCCCTTGAGGAACCTGGGCTACCAGATACCAATCCATTGATGGAATATAGCTACTGGCAACCAGCATGTCGGTACCATTAACTTTGGTTTCGAGCAGCTGGAAGTCGCTTTTATCAAGCAGCTTGCTAAGATTGCCTGGGTAGAGATCCTGCAGGCTGCGCTTGCCTGTCAGGCTCTTGTCCGGATGCAGTTGGATCTTGCCCTGATTGTCGGTGAGGAACACATAGCCGCTTTGCTCTATCTTGAAGGAGTTGAGCAGGCGCACCATATCGTCGAGTGACTTGGCCAGCCCCACCAGGCCGCGACCGTTGGGCTGTTGATAGTTAATGAAGAGTTTGACCTCGCCGTTGGCTTCGGTGAACACATTCAACATGCGTTCCTGGCGGCTGTCTCTGTAGTTGAAAAACCAGCTGTCCTGCTGTTGATTGAGGATCCGCAAAAAGCCGTCCTGGGTGTAATAGGCCGCTGTTTCCCGATCGGCATAGGAAGCTTGCGCCAAGTGATACTGGCGAGTCATGTCCTTGAGTTGTGAGATGACCAAAGGGAGTTCGGCTTCGGGGCGTCCCTGTTCCAACCAGTGCCTGAGCATTTGACTGTGGGCCAGTTGCTCGGCGCCATTCATCAGCGTGCTGATTTCCAGATCTAATTTATTGCGGATCTGTAGCATTAAGCTGGGCAGTTCGGAGTCGAGCATACGTTGTTCAACGACCTTACGGGCACTGCGTTGACTGAGAACACCGACTAAAATCGTCGACATCAGTACCGCCAGAGTCACTGTCAGTAGAATCTTTTGTTTGATGGTGAGTTTGAGTTTCATAGCGACCGCCTATCCATATCCTTATAGTGTGGACAACAGCATTAACTGATTTAACGTTAATTACACTTGAGCATAGTAATTAACGCATTGGCAGGGATTTCCCCGTAAGTCTTTGTAGAGTATAGGCAGGCCAGCTGTTTTATGGGGCTGGATCTTATTGTAGAACCGGGATTATGACCAAAAAGCCTTAATGTATCAATAGGTGCTAATATTGCTTTTGCGTAAATAAAAAACGCGTCTTAAAAGACGCGTTCTTATGGCTTACAGTCACTAATTACATATTGGGATAGTTAGGGCCACCACCCCCTTCGGGGGTCACCCAGGTGATGTTCTGGCTGGGGTCCTTGATGTCACAGGTCTTGCAGTGAATGCAGTTCTGGCTGTTGATCACAAACTTGGGTTGCCCCTCGTCTTCAACCACCTCATAGACACCCGCAGGGCAATAGCGCTGCGCCGGTTCATCGTATTTCACCAGGTTGACTGCAATAGGGACATTGGCATCTTTCAAGCGCAAATGGCAGGGTTGGTCTTCCTCGTGGAAGGTATTGGACAGATAAACTGAAGAGAGCTTGTCGAAGCTAAGCTTGCCGTCCGGCTTGGGGTAGTTAATCTTGCTGTAGGCACTGGCTTCAGCCATCTGGGCATAGTCGGGATGCTCGTCTCTCAGGGTCACAGGGAACTTGCCGCCAAACCAGTTTTGATCGATGTAGTTAAAGGCGCCCCCCAGGAAGGTGCCGAACTTGTGCATGGCCGGGCCGAAGTTACGGGAACGGTAAAGCTCATCAAAGAGCCAGCTCTGTTCCAGCCGCTCCTGGAAGCAGTCGAGATCTTTTCCGCCTTCAACTCCGGCGATAAGGCCTTCTGCCAGGGTCTCGGCCGCCAGCATACCGCTCTTGATGGCGGTGTGAGTGCCCTTGATCTTGGCGAAGTTGAGTGTCCCGGCATCACAACCTATTACCAGACCACCGGGGAAGCTCATCTTGGGCAGAGAGTTTAGTCCCCCCTTGGTGATGGCGCGGGCACCATAGCTCAAACGCTCGCCGCCGCTTAAGGTCTTGGCGATGACAGGGTGGGTCTTGTAGCGCTGAAACTCATCAAAGGGGCTCAGATGCGGGTTCTTGTAGTTGAGGTCGATGATCAGCCCCACGGCAACCTGGTTGTCTTCCATATGGTAGAGGAAACCGCCGCCGCTGGCGCCTTCCTGTAGCGGCCAGCCGCCACTGTGAACCACTTTACCTTGTTGGTGTTGTTCGGCCGGGATCTTCCAAATCTCTTTGAAGCCTATGCCGTAATGTTGTGGTGTCTTGCCGTTATCCAGGTGGAATTTTTCTATCAGCTGCTTGCCCAGATGGCCACGGCAGCCTTCGGCAAACACAGTATATTTGGCGTGTAGCTCCATACCCGGCATATAGCTGTCTTTGGGCTGGCCATCGGCGCCTATGCCCATGTCGCCGATCAATATTCCCTTGACGCTGCCGTCTTCATTGAGCAGCAATTCGCTGGCAGCAAAACCGGGGAATATCTCCACTCCCAGGCCTTCGGCTTGCTCGGCCATCCAGCGGCAGAGATTACCGACGCTGATAATATAGTTGCCATGATTGTGCATGGTCTTGGGTACCAGGCTGTTGGGCAGATGTTTGCCATCTTCGGCCGACTTGAGCAGATAGATTTCATCTTCTGTAACCTGGGTATGCAGGGGGGCTCCCAGTTCTTTCCAGTCACCGAAGAGTTCTTCCAATACGCTGGGTTCAAAGACGGCACCGGAGAGAATATGCGCGCCGACTTCAGAGCCTTTTTCGACCACACAGACACTGATCTCTTTGCCGCTGTCTTTGGAGATCTGCATCAAACGGCAAGCCGTAGCCAGTCCGGCGGGGCCTGCACCAACGATAACAACATCGAATTCCATTGATTCGCGTTCCATCATGTCACCTCTATCCTTCAAAGTCCCCCGATGTAAACGGGTGTTTTATTTTTATCCAGCTCCAACCTTACCTGAAAATCTATTCAGGGCACAGTATTTGATCGGAAAGCAGCCGTTAGTTTTGATGAAATTTATGAGTGAAGCTTGTCACAAAAAGTCCACGCAGATTTGAACCAGATCGGGAAATCCATTTTTAGGGGTATGGTTCACCCCCCTTTTCGTCCTATAATTGGCGCAGACGGTTCTCCGAGCTTTTGGTCCTACGTCAGTGAAGATATGGTCCTTTAGCCGTGGCAATTTTGCCACCGGGGTGAGTAAAGAAATGCTCTCACCTCCCTGACTTGGAAAGGTGATCATGTCCCAATTACAAGACAATTTTGGTCGAAGATTTCACTATTTGCGGATGTCAGTTACTGACGTCTGTAACTTCAAATGCAGTTACTGCCTGCCGGATGGTTATCGCCCGGAGGGCAAGCCCTCTTTTCTGACGCTCAGCGAGATTGAGAATCTGGTTGCTGCCTTTGCCAAAGTAGGTACCCGCAAGGTACGGATCACAGGTGGCGAGCCTACGCTGCGCAAAGACTTTACCGATATCATTCGCGCAGTTGCCGACAACAGCGAAATTCACACTATCGCCACTACCACCAATGGTTATAGGCTCGAGAAGCACGCCAAAGAGTGGTACGACGCCGGACTGAGGCGGATCAACGTGTCTGTGGACAGCCTGGACCCCAGGATGTTTTATCAGATCACCGGCGAGAACAAGTTCGATGAGGTCATGCGCGGTATAGATACGGCGCTGGAAGCCGGCTTTGAGCGGGTCAAGATCAACGCTGTGCTGCTCAAGGATCTCAACGACAAGGACCTGCCACGTTTCCTGCATTGGATCAAACATACCCCCATAGATCTGCGTTTCATCGAGCTGATGGAAACCGGTTTGGGTCACGACTACTTCAAGGCGCATCACCTGGCTGGAGCCGATATCAAGGCCAGACTCGAGGCCGAAGGTTGGCAGTATGATCAGCCCGCGGCCGAAGATGGCCCGGCGCAAAACTTCAGCCACCCTGATTATCGTGGCCGTATTGGGCTGATCATGCCTTATGCCAAAAACTTCTGCGCCAGCTGTAACAGGTTGCGGGTTTCTGCCAAGGGTAAGCTGCACCTGTGTCTGTTCACCGAACATGGTGTCGATCTTCGGGATCTGCTTCAGAGTCCTGAACAGCAGGATGAGTTGATTGCCCGTTTGCATCAGCAGTTGCAACAGAAGAAAGAGACTCACTATCTGCACCAAGGCATTACCGGTGTAACCCAACATCTGGCCTCTATCGGCGGTTGAGGGTGGCGCTCGTTTGGGCGCCAGATACTTATCATCGCCATCTCGGTAGCATTCAGCAGCAGGAACTGACATGGGACATTGCATTCATACCCATTTTGAGCCCTTGAATATCGCCATTCTTACCCTTTCAGACAGCCGGGAGCTGCAAACAGATACCTCAGGGCGTTTTCTGGTACAGGCACTGCAGGAGGCTGGGCATAACTTGGTCGAGCGTAAGCTATGCCCGGATGATAAATACCAGATGCGCGCTATCGTCAGCCAATGGATAGCCGCGGCCAATGTCCAGGTGATCATCACCACCGGCGGCACCGGCTTTAGCGGCAGAGACAACACCCCGGAGGCGCTGCGGCCGTTGTTTGATGCTGAAATAGAAGGCTTTGGTGAACTCTTTCGCCACATCACTTACACTGAGCTGGGCACTTCTACTGTGCAGTCGCGGGCATTTGCCGGTATCGCCAATCAAACGGCGTTGTTTTGTTTGCCCGGTTCCACCGACGCATGTCGTACGGCCTGGAACAAGATCCTCAAAGAGCAGCTGGATGCCCGGCACCGGCCCTGTAACTTCGTATCCAATTTGAAAAAGGTTGCTATAGATGACTAATGCCTTTACCCATATCAATGCCGACGGCAACGCCCATATGGTGGATGTGACCGAAAAGTCGATCACTGAACGCGAAGCCCGTGCCGAGGCTTATATTGAGATGTCAGCCGAGACGCTGCAGATGATCATGAGTGGCAGCCACCATAAGGGCGATGTGTTTGCCACTGCCAGAATCGCCGGCATTATGGCCGCGAAGAAAACCTCAGAGCTGATCCCTCTGTGCCATCCCTTGATGTTGACCAAGGTCGAGGTGGATCTGCAGGCCGAGCCGGAGCAAAACCGGGTCAGGATCACCAGCCTGTGTAAGCTGGCTGGCAAAACCGGGGTTGAAATGGAAGCCTTGACGGCGGCCTCGGTTGCGGCGCTGACTATCTACGATATGTGTAAAGCGGTGCAGAAAGATATGGTGATTACCCAGGTAAGACTGCTGGAGAAACGCGGCGGTAAATCCGGTCATTTTAAGGTGTAACGATATGATTAAAGTGCTGTTTTTTGCTCAAGTACGCGAATTATTGGGAACGGCTGCCATTGAAGTCGAGAGCCAGCCGGGTTTGACGGCCGAGGCGCTGCGTGCCCAACTGGCGGCCACAGACGACAAGTGGGCCAGAGTGATGGCGTCCGACAAGCTGTTGGTAGCCGTCAACCAAACTCTCAGCCCTTGGCATACAGAGATCAAAGCGGGTGATGAGGTGGCCTTCTTCCCACCGGTAACCGGAGGTTGAGATGCAAAGCGATCGTATTTTGGTACAAACCGCCGACTTTGATGTCCCGGCCGAATATGCCCGCATCGCCGCCGATAACAGCGATGGCGCCGTGGTGACCTTTGTCGGCAAGGTACGCGACTTCAACGATGGCAGTGCGGTTACCGACCTGACGCTGGAACACTATCCCGGGATGACAGAAGCCGTTTTGGGGCAAATCGCCACTCAAGCCCGTGAGCGCTGGCCGCTGAATCAGCTGACCATCATTCACCGGGTTGGCACTATGCATCTTGGCGAGCAGATAGTGTTTATCGGTGTCAGCAGTGCCCACCGCAAGGCGGCGTTTGCGGCTTGTGAGTTTCTCATCGATTTCCTCAAGACCAAGGCACCATTCTGGAAGCTGGAGGCCGGTGACAGTGGCCAACACTGGGTTGAGGCCCGCGATGCCGACGAGCAGGCCGCCAAGGCCTGGGAAAAGTAACCGGAGCGTTTGATGGTGCTATTGGAGCGATTGCTGAATTCGACGACCAAGGCCGTGCTGACCGCACTGGCGCTGCTCGGTCTGTGTCTGCCGGCTGCGGCGGCGCAAAGCGTTCATGTGGCTGCGGCGGCCAATATCAAGTTTGCCCTGGATGATATCGCCGAGCGCTATCAGCAACAGACAGGACGCCAACTCAAGATCTCCTACGGTTCTTCCGGTAACTTTGTAGCGCAGATAAAGCATGGTGCGCCGTTCGAGCTGTTTCTCTCGGCCGACGAGCGTTATGTCGAGGCGCTGGCTGACGCCGGCATCACCCGTGACAAGGGTGTGGTCTACGCTTACGGGCGCTTGGCACTGGTGGCTCCCAAGAATTCGCCACTGAAACTGGATCAAGAATTACTGGGGCTGCAACAAGCACTGGCCGCCGGGCAGATCAAGCGCTTTGCCATCGCCAACCCGGATCATGCTCCCTATGGCGAGCGCGCCCGTGCGTTGCTCAAGCAAAAGGGTTTGTGGCAGGAGTTGCAGGCCAACCTCATCTATGGCGAAAACGTTTCCCAGGCGGCGCAGTTTGCCTTGAGTGGCTCGACTCAAGGCGGCATAGTTGCCTTGTCGCTGGCGGTAGCACCGCAGTTTCAGGCGAGAGGTCGCTATCTGGCGTTGCCGGTAGATTCCCATGCCCCGCTGACCCAGCGGATGGTGCTGCTTGAGAAAGCCGGCGACGATGCCAAAGCCTTTTACGACTATCTGCAGGGGCCGGAAGCGCGACAAGTGTTCAGCGCCTATGGCTTTGCCCTGCCCGAGGGAAGCTGAATGGATTGGCAGTCGCTATGGCTCTCGGTCAAACTGGCTGCCATCAGTGTCTTGGTGCTCTTGCCGCTTGCCATCTTGTTGAGCCGCTTGCTGGCCTACCGTGAGTTTCGCGGTAAGTCCTGGATAGAAGCGCTGATCATGGTGCCCCTGGTGTTGCCACCTACGGTGATCGGTTATTACCTCTTGGTAGGGCTTGGCAGTGAAAGCTGGCTGGGCCTATGGCTACAGCAAACCTTGGGGGTGCAGCTGGTATTTCATTTCTCCGGCCTGGTGGTCGCCTCGGTACTGGTCAATATTCCCTTTGCGGTGCAGCCTATTCAAAGGGCTTTTGAAGCTATTCCACAGGATGTGCGTGATGCCTGCGCCTGTTGTGGCATGAGTCGCACCAAGCAGCTATTCAAGGTGGAGTTGCCCTTGGTATGGCCGGGGATCCTGACGGCCCTGGTGCTGTGTTTCTCCCATGTACTCGGCGAGTTTGGTGTCGTCCTGATGATGGGGGGCTCCATCGCGGGAGAGACCAAGACGATTTCCATCGCCATCTATGACAGTGTCCAGGCATTTGACTTCGCCTCGGCCGGTACTATGTCGCTGGTACTCTTGCTGTTTGCCATCACCACATTGGCATTGACCACAGGGTTGTCGCGGCGGCTCGGGAGATTGAAATGACTCCGACAGATCTGCATGTCAGCGTCCATCAAACCAAGGGGATCCCACTGCAGGCAGACTTTGTTTGCCGAGCCGGTGAAGTCCTGGCCGTGGTGGGGCCCTCCGGTGGCGGCAAGACCACGCTGCTGAGGATGATTGCCGGTCTCAATAAGCCGCAATCCGGCAGCATCCGCTATGGTGATAAACCCTGGTTTTCCGAGACGGTGAACCTGAGCCCACAGCAGCGCCATCTGGGGTTTGTGCCGCAACACTTTGGCCTGTTTCCCAATCTGAGTGCGGTCGACAATGTTATCGCCGGGCTTGACCATCTGCCCAAGGCCGAACGCCGGGCCAGGGCGCTGGATTGGCTGGAGCGGGTTAATCTGCAAGGTTTGCCGGATCGTTTGCCTGAGCAGTTGTCCGGTGGTCAGAGACAGAGAGTGGCACTGGCCAGAGCGCTGGCGCGTGAGCCTTCGGTATTGCTGCTGGATGAGCCTTTTTCTGCCGTCGATCGCGAAACCCGTGAGCGCCTGTATCTGGAGCTGGCACGACTTAAATCGCAGCTGCATATTCCGGTGATCATGGTGACCCATGATCTCAACGAAGCCTTGTTGCTGGCCGACCGCATGGTGCTTATCAGCCAAGGGCAGTTGCTGCAACAGGGTGTGCCCCATGAAGTGTTGGCTAAACCTCGTAACGAGGCGGTTGCCCGGCAGATGGGTCTTAGAAACCTGTTTGACTCCGAAGTGGTGGCCCTGGAGCAGGAGCGGCAACTCACCTGGCTCAAGTTTGGCGAGCAACTGATTGCCTGTGACTATGATGCGCGCCTGAATCCGGGAGATAAGGTGCGTTGGGTCGTGCCTAATCAAGGCGTCAGATTCAACTCCATCAGCCGTGGCCGCCTGTGCCGCAGCTTCAACAAACTCAATGTCAGGCTCGAATCCCTACTGGTGATGGGCGAGTCTGTGCGCTTGCTGGCAGTAATCGAAGGCGTGGATCAGACTCTCAGCGCCGAAGTGCCGTTACATCTGGCACGTAAGCTGGAGTTGGTTGCCGGTATGCAGACTGAAGTAGCCCTCAAATCCGAACAAATTCATATTCTCGAACACTGATAACGACGGTCTTTATGCCTGTTGTCGGTTAGATGATCAAAACTTAATTTAGCTTCAATCCTGAGTTCAAGCGCTGAAATCTATACTGCAGCCATTGAAACAACCTCAGGAGAGAAACAAGATGCAAAAGTTGGCATATTTACTGGTATTATCCTCACTCTGCAGTGGTGCTGCTCTTGCGGCCTATACCGGGCCGGGAGTCGAAAATCGGGTCATTACAGCGTCTCAGGTCGAGCAGGCCAAGGACGATACCCTGGTTGAGCTGACAGGTTACCTGGTGAAGAGTCTGGGCGACGAAACTTATCTGTTCCGTGATGATTCCGGCGAGGTTAAAGTCGAAATCGACCATAAGCTGTGGCGCAATATCAATGCCGATGTGAAAGAAAGCACTCTGGTGAAACTGACCGGCGAGGTTGACAAGGAGTGGAACGGCAATGAAGTTGAAATTGAAAGTATCACTTTGATTGGTGACACTGCGAAATGAATCTTGGCTTGTATGAGTAGCTGGCCTTCGGTGCCAGCGCTCGGATGGAGGCAAAATGAGACGTTTATTGGCGGGGCTGGTGCTGTTTTCTTCGGTGGCAGTCGCGGCTCCCTCGCTGCTGGAATTGTTGAATGATAATGACCGTATTCAACCTATAGAGCTGATGCAGCGTATTGAGTCCCAGTTTCCCGGGGTGATCGTCGAGTTTGAAACCGATGTGGATAATGGGGTCCTGGTCTATGAAATTGACTTAATAAACCCGGATGATCACACTACCACTGAGCTGGATATACTCGCCGGTAGCGGCGAGATCCTCAAACGCAAAGTCGATCGTCTGGAGGCTGACGATATGGCCGAGTTGGCCGCGGTCAAACTCTTGGTGCAGAAAAAGCTCAGTTTTTCCCAACTGGTGGCAATGGCGATGCAAAACAGTAAGGCTCATCTGCTGGAGGCTCAGTTGGACAAAGATCTGGGGATTGCTTACCTGGAGCTGAAAGTAATGGATGAACGAGGCAAGCATAAGCTGGCGTTTGATATTGAAAAACAGCGGCCATTGCCTCTACTGAAATGGGACTGACAATGAAGATATTACTGGTCGAAGATGACGTAACCACTCAGGATTATATCGTCAAGGGCTTTCTGGAGCAGGGACACAACATTGAAACTGCGGCCGATGGCCATCAGGGGTTGCTGCTGGCGACCAGTAGTCAATACGACTTGGTGATCCTGGATCGTATGTTACCCGGGCTCGATGGTCTCAAGGTTTTGGCGGCACTTCGGGCCACCGGTAATCAAACCCCGGTGTTGATCCTCTCGGCACTCAGTCACGTTGACGAGAGGGTCAAGGGACTGCGAGCCGGTGGTGACGACTATATGACCAAGCCGTTCGCCTTCTCCGAGCTGCTGGTACGGGCTGAGAAACTGATGTTGCGTGGCCAGTCACTGCCGGCTAAAACAGAGCTCAAGGTGGGTTTATTGGAGATGGAGTTACTGACCCGTAAAGTGACCCTGGACGGCACTGAACTAATGCTGCAACCCAAGGAGTTCCAGCTGCTCAAGTACCTGATGGAACATGCCAATCAGGTGATCAGCCGCACCCTGCTGTTTGAAGCCGTATGGGACTACCACTTTGACCCCAGAACCAATGTTATTGATGTGCATATCGCCAAGCTGAGACGTAAGTTCGAAGAGTTGGGGCATGGCGAGCTGATTGAAACCATAAGAGGGGCTGGTTATCGTCTCCGCCAAAGCCATTAAGCCGTATCAGAGCAGCGTATGGCGTATCACCATCTTCTTCTCTGTGCTGGTGACTCTGATCATCGGCGCGTTACTGTTTGCCCTCTATCAACAGCTGGTAACCGAACAACAGTCTCAGGTTGAGAAGCATCTGGCATCGGAGGCGCAGCGTTACCAGCAACTGGCCTTGAGCGTAGATAAGCGCAGCTTTGCGGCGCAAATTCATGCCGCTGATCCGCAAACGGCACTGATTGCCTGGCAGGGTAGCCCGGATATGGTCGGGGCGTTGACCTTTATGCCGGACAATATGCCGCTGCTGCCGAAAACCCGCGATTTCCCCATCCTTACCGGTGGCCCGGATAAGCTGCATATTCTCACCGGCGGCGTGGTAATGACACGCTATGGCCCTGTGCTGATTGCCACCCGTACCGACCACTTGGCGACCTTGATCGAAAAGTTTCTCAGCGCGGCAGCCACCGCTGTGATGCTGACAGTGGTACTGACGCTGGCTATGGGGTATCTGTTTTCCAAGGCGCTGCTCAGGCGTCTGGTGCAATACAACCGCTTGAGTGAACGCATAGAGCGAGGTTACTACAACACCCGCTTGCCTGTGAGTCGCAACAGTGATGAATTCGATATGCTGGCGCGCCAATTCAACCGAGTGTTGGATACCCTGGAACGCAACCTTGCCGCCGTGCGCGGGGTGACAGACAATATCGCCCATGACCTGCGAACTCCTCTTTCGCACCTGAGGATAGGGTTGGAGCAGTTGCCGCAGTATCCGGCAGAGGAACTCCCTGAACGCAGCGCCATCTTGATCGAAAAGCTGGATCACTGCTTGGCGACCTTCAACGCCATGTTGTCGCTGACCCGTATTGAAGAAGGGCAACAACAACTGGAGCTGGAGAGCTTTAGCTTGCAGCAGATGTGTCACGATCTGCTGGATATGGCCGATGTATTGGCCGAGGCACAAGAGCAACAACTCAAGCTGGAAACCAGTGAGGATTGCCCTATCACAGGCGACAAGCACCTCTTGTTCCAGGCGCTGTTCAATCTGGTCGACAACGCCATTCGCTATGCAGGCGAGGGAGCCTGTATCACCATTTTGCAGCAAGCCAACCAAGTCATCATCAGCGACAATGGCCCCGGGATCCCGGAAGCGGAGCGTGAGCGGGTCTTCGAGCGGCTGGTGCGGCTGGATCCCAGCCGTCATAAGCAAGGCACCGGCTTGGGGCTTTCTATGGTCAAGGCGATTCTTTCGCGGCATAACGCCAGTATTTCGCTGCAGGATAACCACCCCGGCCTTAGGGTCATAGTCACATTTCAGGTTTAACCCATGTATTCAGTGATAGCCACAGAGCCCGACTTTATCCTGCTGGACAAGCGGCCCGGGGTTCATTTTCACAGCCAGCACGGTGAGGCAGGTTTAGTGGCCAGTGCCGAGCGAAAATTGGGTTATAAGCTCTATCCCGTACATAGGCTAGATACCTTGACCTCCGGCCTATTGCTGTTGGCCCGTTCATCCGAGGCGGCGGCTGAATTTACCCGCATGTTCAGTGAACACAAGGTGCAGAAATATTATTTGGCGTTGGCCAAGGGTAAACCGGGTAAGAAACAGGGTTGGATCATAGGTGATATGGCCAAGTCCCGCCGTAGCCAGTATAAACTGCTGCGTTCCACCGATAACCCGGCCGTTACCCAGTTCTTTTCCTGGTCGGTCGCCGAGGGGCTGCGCCTGTACCTGCTCAAGCCTCACAGCGGCAAGACCCATCAGCTGAGGGTAGCGCTTTCCAGCCTGGGAGTGCCGATTCTGGGGGATACTCTCTATGGCGGCAGCGCTGTTGATGCCGACCGTGGCTACCTGCACGCTTATGCGCTGGAGTTTGAATGGCACGGGCAAGTGCTCAGATACCTGAGTTTACCATCGCAGGGCGAGGCTTTTATGCAGTCGGGCGTTTTGAGTCAGTTGCAAAAGCTTAAGCAACCCTGGGATTTGCACTGGCCCAAGCGCAAATAAATACTGGTAGTTGACATTTAGGTTCACTCTCGGGGAAAGAGAAAAGGTTGCAAGCTGGGCATCATGCTGCCAAGTTAAATGGGTTGTCCCTTTAATTCCTCGCCAGGAGTCATACCATGGATACCAATAAACTCTTGCTCGTCATCATCGCCATTTTATTGCCGCCGGTGGCGGTATTTCTCAAAGCCGGTGCCGGTAAAGACCTGCTGATCAATATCATTCTCTGTCTGTTCTTCTGGTTCCCCGGATTGCTGCATGCACTCTGGGTGGTAACCAAGGACTGAGAACAAACGCTGAGACAGCGGCATTGGCTGGTCTTTGTTCGCGGCCAATCCGGGCTTTAGCTTCTTAAATGCAGTGGTTTGATTGCTAAATTTTTAGGGCCAGCTCCGTCAGTGAGGCGCTGGCCGCTTTGATGGAAGCCCGATGGCGCTCGTCGGCAAACTCCTGATATTCGCTGCGCACTTCATAAAACTGCTCCACCCCCAGATAGTGGCTCAGGGTCTTGATATGAGGACTCAGGTGATTCATTCCGGCGCGGATCCCCTCTTCGCCAAAGCCAAACTCGCCGCAGGAGTAAACCAAAACCAGTTTTTTGCCGCTGAGTATCGGCCGCAGCGGAAAATCGCCGCGCTTTAAGTCGAAGCTGAATGTGCGGTTGATGCGGATGACCTGATCAAACCAGGCCTTGAGTGCCGCCGGCATGCCATAGTTGTACATGGGGGTTGAGATCAGAATGATATCGGCCCGCTGCAGCTCGTCGATAAGGCAGTCCGACAGTGCCAGCAGCCGTTGCTGCTCTGTACTTTGGTGTTCCTCCGGAGTGAATACGGCGGCAATCCAATCTTGGGTGATGGCCGGCGGTACTTGGTCACCCAGATCACGATAGATGAATTCTGATAGATTATTTTGGGCTTGCCAGTGATCGCAAAATAGCTGCGCCAACGACTTGGAAATCGAATTATAGCTGGGCTTGTCATTGTCGGTTCTTCTCGCGCTGGCATCTATTCTTAAAAGGGTTTTCATCACTTTCTCCGTTTGTTTGCTCAGGGCATAACTATCTGGAATACCGCTCGAGTTGACAAAGGGTCATTCCTCACTTATAGATGAGTAAAATTCACTTATTTGATCGCAATGTTTGCCCATTTACCCACACTGAATAACTTGAGAGTGTTCGAAGCCGCCGCCAGGCATCTGAGCTTCAAGCTGGCTGCGGAGGAGTTGAGCCTGACTCCGACTGCCGTTTCCCATCAGATAAGAAATCTCGAGACTCAGCTGGACACCCGCTTGTTTATCCGCCAGACCCGGGCGGTATCACTGACACCGGCCGGAGCCGAGTTGGCAGAATCCTGCCGCCAGGCCTTGCTCGGTATAGCCCAGGGGATTGAACGTTTGGGAGTGACACCAAACCAGCTGAGAGTTTCCACCACCCATGGCTTTGCCGCCCTATGGCTGGCGCAGCGATTGCCGGACTTTCAGCAGCATTTCCCCGATATTCGGGTGTCGGTCAGCAGCAATGAGGGGCTGCAGCCTAGCGACCCTCTGGGTGAGACAGATCTCTGCATACGCTACGGCAAAGCGGCAGAAGGCGAAGAGGTGTTATTTAGCGAGACCTTCGGCATTTACGCCAGTCCCGGTTATCTCAAGAGCAAGCAACCTCAGGTGACGCTGTTGCAGACCCGTTGGCAGAATCCGGCTCTCGACGGGCTCGATTGGCTGCAATGGCAACAGACCTATCACGAGTTCAAGGGTGCCAGATTGCTGGAGTTTACCCAGGAGGATCACCTGGTGCAGGCCGCTCTGGCCGGTGAAGGCCTGGCGCTTGCCAGTTCTGTGCTGGTGGCCTCTTTGGTGGAGCGGGGTTGGTTGAAACCTTGCTTGCCGGGCAAGGTGTTGCCTGGACTCAGTTATCGGCTGCTGCCGGCTCCCGGCCGCGAGCAGAGCCACAGAGTCAGGGTGTTTCTCGAATGGCTCAGGCAGCAGGCACTCAGCGGGGAGCCAGATAGGTCACAGGATTGAGATAAAACGCCTTCTTGTATCCCTGGGGCGCGTCATCCATCAACCAAGGCATGGGCATCAGGCTGACTATGCTGTAGTGCAGATGGGGCGGCTTGCCTTTGGCATTGCCCGAGTCGCCGACTGTGCCCAGTTTGCTGCCCTGAGGTAGATATAGACCGTTCGGCTCCAGGCTGTCCAGATGGGCGAAATAATGCAACTTCCAGCCTGGCCCCAAGGCCAGCACCACCTTGCCGCCGAGACGCCACTCCCCTTGATAGAGGCGCAACATGGGCGTCGGGGCCTGCACTTGAGTGCCGCGGGCGGCGAAGATGTCTATGCCCTTGTGTACCCCTGAGGTGCCCCAGGGATAATACCAGAAACTGTCTTTATGCCAGTCTTTGGCGCTGGCTTGGTGAACCGGCACCTGTGGGGTTTCCGGGATCAGGGCACCGACAAAGATCAGCAGTAGCAGCAGGATAAAGCCATAACGTTTCTTCATTGCCGACACCTTCCTTAGCTTCAAAATTGAAAGCAGATCGTTATTCGCGCTATCGAGCTTTGGTTCATCACGAACCGAACAAGATAGCGCTTAGATGCAAAACCTATCCTGGTTCTGGAGCTTTACACTTGGCTTGCGTCCGGGAATTCTATCACCGTTCAGAGAGCAAAAAAGCCATAGACAGCAGCAACAGCAAGAGTAAACGCATGGGTTAATTTCTTCTTCCCAGAATGCTCAGGATCCGCAGGAACAGGTTGATGATATCCATATAAAGCGCGGCGGCGCTGTCGATGGCGTTGTCGACCGTCTTTTCCTTGGCGTTGGCTCGGCCCCAGTCATAGCCAATGTAGCCGCAGAAGATCAATACCACTATCCAGTCGGTAATGCCGTGATGGCTCTTGAAGATAAATAGTTCCACCAGTTCGACAATGATCACCAACAGCAGGGCTATGGCCAGGGCGCCGGCTATGCGGGCAAAAAAGGCGGGAAATAGGGTGCCCAATATCATCATTGCCAGAGTCACGATAGTCGTTATCCGCAGTGCCTCCAACACCAGAGTTGGGTCATAGCTGCTGACCACCAGGTTAATTATCAGGCCGAAGGGAACAACGACCAGGTTGTAGCCGAGAAAGCTGACGGCAGGCATCTTTGACGTTTCAAACAGATAGACGCCTGCCATACAGCAGACGAAGTAGCCGATAAAGAACAACCAGATTGGAATCGTGGCGATGATTTCGGGATCGATATTCAACACCATCAGATAGTTGATCACAAAACCCCAGATCAGGGTCAGACCAACGACCAGGTTATATTTACCGGCACTGATCTGGCCCTTGTCGGTGCCATAGTTGCGTCGCAGGCTATTGTCCATAGCGGGAAATTTCCTAGTTGTAGATTTCAGGCAAAATGAAAGCGCCACACGATATAGAAAAATATCAGGCTCAACAAGCCGCTATCACCCAAAACTCTGTACGACATTTTCCAACCATCAAGCACTTGCTGCAATAGTGACTTATGTTGCCAATATGTTTGTTTTGGCGTTATTTTGTAACTTAATGATTTTGAAATAAAAGTATTTATTTTGCTTCATCTGTCCTTGTTTAAATTCAGACTTTCTTACTAGCCTTAACTGGAGAGATTTAATGCGTTACTCAATTGGAGCACTGGTTCTGGGCGCCGTGCTTGGCCTGACCGGGTGTAACTCAGATAGCGACAGTGGCACTCAAGCCGCAGCCGAGAGTTATACTCTGGTGGTCATGCCCGATACCCAGAAGTACTCCCGCTATAATCCCGAGCGCTACAATGCTCAAACTCAATGGATTGCCGATAACTACCAGCAACAAAATATCGTTTTTACGGCGCATCTGGGGGATGTGGTTGACCTGCCTGACTCAGAGCAGGAATGGCTCAATGCCCGCGCGGCCATGAGCATTTTGGAGGCCAATCCAGCCACCCCATACAGCATATTGGCGGGTAACCATGATGTGCTGGCTTACCGTCAGTCCGGGGTTGATATCAACAGCAACCTCGACAGCGACAGAAGCCTGGCGGCAGAGCCTTTCCTCAAGCATTTCCCGGCGTCTTTGCAGCAAAATAACTTTGCCAGTTTCCAGGGGGCGGATGCCACCGGCTTCAACAGTTATCACCTCTTCAAGGGCGGTGAGCGCGAGTATCTGTTGCTGGCGCTCGATTGGCGTACCTCGGCGGCCAGTATCGCCTGGGCACAGTCGGTATTGGATGCTCACCCGGAAACACCAACCATACTCACTACCCATCAGTTATTAAATGTGGCCGATGATGGCAATAGCGCCATATTTACCGACAATGGCGCCATGCTGTGGGACAAGTTGATCAAAGACAATGACCAGATCTTCCTCACCTTTAACGGCCATCACCATGGTGAGGCCAAGATGGTGGCCAAGAACCGCTATGGCCGCGATGTGGTCATGATCTTGGTGGACTATCAATCGGGATTCTGGGGTGGCAACGGTATGCTGCAACTGGTGAGTTTCGATGAAGCCAACAAGCGGTTGCAGTTCCGTTCATTCTCACCTTGGGTAGCCGCCATTCCGGATGCAGAGAGGCAGCCGCAGGATGTGCTGCAACGCTGGGAGTTTGAACAGCCGCTGGACTTTGAAAAACGTTTTGCCAAGCTGAATCAGGAAGTGGAAACCGAAGGCCCGGGTAAGCTTGAAGGAACACTCGCTTACTGGATATTCGATGCTGAGCACAAGTTAACCAGCACAGATCCGACCAAGGTGCAGTTTATGGATCTATCCGGGCGCGGCAATACCTTGAGCCTCAAGGCCAAGGGGAGCAGCAGTGGCACTCAGGAGCAATTGTTTGAACTGCTCGATGAAGCTCCTGGCTTTGGCCACGCCACTGGGGCGGCTCGTTTCAAGGGCGGCAATACCCAGGGCGGCTATTATCTCTCCAGCCAGGCACCGACGCTGGTTTCTGCCGATGGTCAGGCGGGTGTTCTGCCGCAGTACACCATAGAGATGATAGTGCGCCTGGCACCAGAATGGCAGGCATCGGAAAATGCCTGGGGCGCAGTCTTTGCTCATAAACCCAGCCAGAGCCAGGTGTGTGAACACCATAAGCTGGATTGTGGCGGCGGCGATCCTTCGCTGGCGTTGACTGCTTCCAGTCTCAAGGAGTTCCAGTGGATCTCCACCTCCAGCAATGGCGTGGGGCCTAGTAATTGGTCATGGGAAGTGGACAGGGATTATTGGTATCACGTGGCTATAGTCAATGACGGCCAATACGCCACCATGTATGTGGATAACTCCAGGGTAATGCGTACCGCCGAAGCCGAGCAGCATGGGCTGGTGAGTATTCCCGGCGGTGAATGGATGGTGGGGGCCTCCAGTTGGGACGGTGAGGTGGCCGATCTGTTCCGCGGTGATATTGCCGAGATCCGGATTGTCGACAGGGTATTGCCTGAGTCTGACTGGCTTAACGCCAAGTAAAAATACTGAAAATTAAAGAGGCTGCCCAGGCAGCCTCTTGTTATATCTGTTCAACCGCAGACGGGACAGTTGGAGATCTGCGGCAGCTTCATCTCGCGAAACTCCATGGTCATGGCATCGAACATCAGCAAACGACCATAGAGTGGTTTGCCAATACCACTGATCACCTTGATGGCTTCTACTGCTTGCAGGCAGCCCATCATACCAACTACCGGCGCTAAAATGCCCGACTCGACACAGCTGAGCTGCTGCTCGCCGAACAGGCTGCTGAAACAGTGATAACAAGGCATTTGTTGCTGATAGCCGAAGACGGAGATCACCCCTTCCATACGGATGGCAGCGGCAGACACTAAGGGCACCTTATGCCGAAAACAGCTGCGATTGAGCTGTTCGCGCACCGCAACATTGTCGGTGCAGTCCAGCACCAGATGGTGCTCGGCAACCAGTTGATCCAATTCGGGATCATCCAACACCCCATTGATGGCATTTATCTGCACATGGGGATTGAGCGCACTCAGGCTCTCTTTGGCCGATTCCACCTTGGGCTGGCCTATATTGTCATCCTGGTGCAGTACCTGGCGCTGCAGATTGGACAGTTCGACAGTATCGAAGTCCACCAGGGTCAACTTGCCGACCCCGGCTACAGTCAGATACTGACCGGCAGCGCAGCCTAGGCCACCGGCACCTATCATTAGCACCTTGGCCTGTTTGAGCTTCTCCTGCCCTTCAATGTCCATTGCCTTGATGGAGATCTGCCGGCTGTAGCGCAACATCTCGGCATCTGTGAGTATCTCGTCGCTCATATCGGCCTCAGCACAGCACGCTGTTAAAGGGTTCAACCGTGACTCTGGTACCAGCAGGTGTGTCGCCCTGCATCTGCTCCAGAATAATAAAACAGTTAGCCAGGCTCATGGAGGTCAGCATGCCTGAACCCTGTGAGCCGGTGACCGCCACTTCCAGTTCTCCATCCTGGTTGCGGCTCAGAATACCGCGCTGGTATTCCACCCGTCCTGGCTGTTTACGTATAGGGGCGGTCAATTTAGCATCCAATAGTAGCGGGGTTGGTTGTGGCAGCCCCTGCAGTTTATGCAGTAAAGGCCACACCAGCTTGTAGAAAGTCACCATGGATGAAACCGGGTTGCCCGGCAGACCGCAGAACACTGCCTTGCCTATGTGGCCGAGGGCAAAGGGTTTGCCCGGCTTGATCGCCAGTTTCCAGAAGCTTATTTTGCCTTCCTCATCGAGGATCTGCTTGGTGAAGTCGGCCTCACCGACCGAGACACCACCTGAGGTGATCACCATATCTGCGCTGGCTGAGGCGTTGCGAAACGCCTGACGGATAGCCTCAGGATCATCCGCAATCACCCCAAGATCCTGCCACTCGACACCGGCGCGGCTGAGCAGGCCCTGAATCGAGTAGCGGTTGGAGTCGTAGATCTGCCCGGGCGCCAACTCTGAACCCACTGGGCGCAATTCATCACCTGTGGAGAAGAAAGCGATTTTAACCTTGCGGATCACTCTAAGGCTGCTGATCCCTATGGTGGCCATCACCCCCATTTCGGCGGCACCTATCAGAGTGCCAGCCCTGAGGACCTTGGTGCCGGCCAGCAGCTCTTCGCCGCGGCCACGCACATTGTCTCCGGCCTGTTTGCAGGGCTCTATGGTGATCTGCTCGCCATTGGCCTCGGTTTTTTCCTGCATCTGTACTGTATCAAAGCCCGCAGGCACTGGAGCGCCAGTCATGATGCGAACACAGCCGCCGGGTTGATACTGGCCTTCAAAAGGGTGGCCGGCAAAGGAGCTACCCAGTAATTTCAGGCTGGCCTTCTCGGGCAGGTCGGCATAACGATAGGCGTAGCCGTCCATCGCCGAGTTATCGAACGGGGGCAAGTCTATGCTGCTGGCCAAGTCTTCTGCCAGTACCCGCCCCAGAGAATCCGACAGTTGCACGGTTTCGGTATCTTCCAACGGGGTGACCTGCTCGAGTAGCAGGGGCAGAGCGAGATCCGGGTGCATCAGCCCTGGATGGGCACAGACGTCTTGCGGCTTGGACATAGAGCAACCTTATTTGAGCTATTACTGAACCTGGTTGGCTATTATGCCACGCTGAAAGTGGATGACTATGATCTGCATGCCAGTTTTCGTGCACTGGGCGTAGACTTTTCCTTTTACAGTCAGCGGATTGCGGCAAATAGCAAATGATAATTCAAGTTAAATGAAAAGTGTTTTCATTATAAATCATTGCGTTAGGTAAAGATTCTTGCATTTGTTGTGTCCCTTGATAACAATAGCGCCCATGAGACAGATACCCGAAATGAGAGGCAAGGATATGTTGGCACAAGCCATGATTGATAAGTTGAACGAGCAGATCAATATGGAGTTTTTTTCCTCCAACCTGTATCTGCAGATGAGCGCTTGGTGTGAAGACAAGGGCTTTGAAGGCGCGGCCAAGTTCCTGCGGGATCATGCTGATGAAGAGATGCAGCATATGCGTCGCCTGTTCACCTATGTCAGTGAAACAGGTGGCATGCCTCTGCTGGGAGCCATTGAAGCGCCCAAAGCCGACTTTGAATCCCTGCTGTCCCTGTTCGAGTACACTTACGAGCACGAACAGCTGATCACCAGCAAGATCAATGCATTGGCTCATACCGCCTTCACGACTCAAGACTATTCCACCTTCAATTTCCTGCAATGGTATGTGGCCGAGCAGCACGAAGAAGAGAAGCTGTTCAAGTCGATAGTCGATAAGATCCGTCTGGTGGGCGAGGATGGCAAGGCGCTGTTCCTGGTGGACAAGGATCTGATGCAATTGGCGAGCGAAGGTGGCGAGACAGTAATGAACGCACAGATGGCTTAAGGCTATCCAGCGATGACAAGAGCAGCCTCAAGGCTGCTTTTTTATGCCAGAAGTTGACGGATGAAAGTTTCACCCTGAGCTAGGATTGGCGTCAGGCTCTTGGCCGGCAGTGGTCTTGAAAGTAGATAGCCCTGGCCAAAATCACAGCCCATGGACTTGAGCAAGATCCATTGCGCGCGGGTCTCTATGCCCTCTGCCACCAGTTGCAAGTCCAGGCTCTTGCCCATCATGACTATTGCCCGCACCAGGCTGGCATCTGCCTCATTCACCAAGGCATTATCGACAAAACTCTTGTCGATTTTGATCACAGAGATAGGGAACTTGCGCAGATAGCTCAACGAGGAGAAGCCGGTTCCAAAATCATCCATATGAATCGTCACCCCGAGTTGGCGAATGCTGTTGAGCACTTCCAGACAATGGGGACTGTCATCCAGCAACATGGATTCGGTGATCTCTATATGCAGTCTCTCTGGCGCTATGGCGTGACGTTTGATGGCGTCAGTCAGCAAGGAGTCGAAGCGTACCCCACTGACATTGATACATTGGCGGCTGGAGACATTGATTGCCATATCCAGCTCAATTCCCTTGGCATGCCATTGGCTTAGGTCTTTCAGTGCTTGTTCCAGTACCCATTCGCCTATAGGTTCTATCAGGCCGCTGTTCTCTGCGATAGGAATGAATTTCTCCGGCGAAACCCAGCCATATTCGGGGTCATTCCAACGTATCAAAGCTTCGACAGAAGTGATTTGGCCGGTTTCCATTGAGACTATGGGCTGATAATGCAAGCAAAACGCTTGATGTAACACGGCGCTTCTGAGACGTTGCTCCAACTGCAAGCGCTCCAGCATGCTGGCGTTCATGCTGGGAGTGAAATACTGGTAGTTGTCGCGGCCGTTGTCTTTGGCGCTGTACATGGCGGTTTCTGTGTTGCGGGTCAGGGCATCTATATCATCGCCGTCCTCGGGATAGACACCTATACCAAAGCTGACCGAGATCAAGGTGTCCTGACCATCGATATCGAAGCTATTGCTGAATAGGGCTTTTACTCTGTCGGCTACGGCTGTCAGGGCGGCATCATTCTTATAGTGCGGCAGGATCACGGCAAATTCATCGCCCCCTAGGCGGGCGACAAATTTTTGTTCATCCGGGAGTGATTCCAATCTTCTTGCCACTTGTTGTAACAGTAGATCACCGCGTTTGTGGCCCAGTACATCATTGATATATTTGAATCTGTCGAGATCGATCAATAGAATCGCCAGCTTGTGACCATGGATACGGGCCTGTAACAGCTCGTGGTGCAGTCGCTCGTTGAACATCTTACGATTGGGCAGCTTGGTCAGAATATCGAAATGGGCCTGATACCAGATGTCTTGTTCATACTTTTTCCGATGGCTGATATCGACAAACAAACCTATGTGTTTGAGTATGTTATTGTTATCGTCTCGCACCAAGGTGATAGCCAGATACTCAGGATAAATTTCACCGTCTTTGCGCTTATTCCAGATCTCACCTTCCCATTTGTTATTGGTCAGCAGGCTGTCCCACATCTCCCTGAAGAAGGCATCATCGTGGCGACAGGAGTTGAGTATTGAAGGATTCTTGCCCTTGACCTCTTTCAGCTTGTAACCGGTAATACGGCTGAATGCCGGGTTGACCAATTCAATACGGTTATTGGCATCCGTGATGACAATCCCTTCGCCTGAGTAGTCGAATACCGCCGCGGCCTGTTTCAACTGTTGATAGGATTTTTGCCTTTCATTAAGCATTTGACCCAGTGCCTTGGCCATATCGGCCAATTCATCCTTGCCCTCGACCTTGATATCCAGATCCAGGTTGGGATCTTTACTCATCAAGCGCATGTTGTCGGCTATGGCGTAGATGCGCCTGAGTAGGTTGTGACTCAGGGCCCTGCCCAGGAGCAATAGCAGGCCGATAGTGATGGCGGCTGAAAGGAGATAGAGGGCGATAAGGCGCAGCGACTGGGCGCGCTGAGCGTTGGAAAGATTGAGAATATCATCGGAAACACTGTCGGCTATGGCATCCATTTGGCGGATCCTTTCACTGGCCAACTGCCACCAGACTTCGGGAGTCACAGGGGGCTTGGGTTGGGTCAGGGCCTTCAGAGCATTGAGCATTTGCTCGTCGGAAATCTGTACCAGGGAGTCTATCTCTTTCACCTTGGCCCCCCGGCTTTGCATGGATGCTATCAGCTGCATCTTGTGGCGATATTCGTTGAGTTTGTCCCTGATTTGGGCAATCGCCTGTTGTTGTGTACTAGAGAGCACCCAGTTTGAGCTTAGTTTATTGAGGATCTGTTCCAGGGACTCAAGTTTGATATAGAAGTCTTGTTGGTATCTGCTTTCTCCCCGAAGAAGAAAGTTTTTAAATTCATGCAATAGGCCGCCATAACCCAGCTGGGAGCTGAACTTGTGCGCCTGACGCGTTATGGCATCTTGTTGGCGCAGTTGTTCCCTGACGTTATTCAATGCCTGGCTCTTATTGTCCTGCAGCATAGCTTCCAGGCGTTGTTTGTGTTCCGCTATGGCACTGGCGCGGAACAGATCTATGCTCTGATCTTGCTCTGTTATTAATGCCAACAGCTGTTCATAACTGTCGGTATCAAACTGACGTTTCAGCAGCATGCCGTTGATTAGGCCGCGCTCACGCACCGCCAACTCCTGAATCCGCAACAGTGCAGCCAGATCGGCATAGGCTCTGGCCTGTTGCACATTGCTCGACAGGGATTGCAGATTGGCAATACCCAACAGGAGTTCGTAGTTGAAGTCGGAATAGAAATTCAGTGCGTCGCTTTCATTGCGACTTAAGAGTTCGCGCCGGTTATTTTCCAGCGCCTGCTTGCCGAGCCGCAGAGCTTCCAGCTTGGTTTGTAGTAGGTGCTGGGCTGCAGAAGACAGTTGTTCAGTAAGTTGCAATAAGTGGGGAGAGTTTTGCAGGGCGGTTATCTGTGCCGATACTCGCTGCTGCTGCATCTGGAGACTATCGGCAAAGCACTTACCATCGCAGGCGATATAAGCGGCGCTGAGACCCCGTTCCTGCTGCAATTCATAGATGAGATCGGCCAGACGACGTCCTACCTCGACGGCATGATAACTTTGGTTGGCCAAACGATAGTTATGCAGCAGTTCAAATAAACGTACACAACCCAGTAGGCTGAGAACCAAAACAGGCACTAAGGCAAACAAGAGTAATTTGCGCTTTAGGCTCAGTTGGCTTAACACCTATGGCTCTCCTCGAAATCCTAACTGATAAAGACCTGCCTGTAAGCTATTGGGATACAGGCAATAACTCTCGATAAGTAACACATTGCCTATCAGGGGGCGACCCGTTATTCAAGGATTTCTAATCTAGGTCACGAAAATAAACCTTAAAAAGAGGAGGGTTAATGTAAGCCTTGTTGTAACCTAGTTTGCCGGTTTGTTTAAAACAAAAGCGGCTATGTAGCCGCTTTTGATCAAATAGTTAGGGAGTGCTGGTTTATTAGCCTGCGTTGGCCAGCAGAGATTCGCGATAACTGACAATATCCTCGATGGAGAGAACCGGCAGGTTGTGTTGGGCGCCAAAAGCAATGATTTGTGGCAGTCTGGCCATGGTGCCATCCGGGTTGGTTACTTCGCACAGCACTCCGGCGGGTTTTAGGCCAGCCAGTTGCATCAAGTCCACAGTGCCCTCGGTGTGACCGCGGCGGGTCATCACACCACCGGGTTGAGCCCGCAGCGGATAGACGTGCCCAGGGCGGGCCAGGTCTTCCGGTTTGGCGTTGTCGGCAATGGCGGTCTTGATAGTGGTCACCCGGTCGGCAGCGGAAACCCCGGTCGTGACTCCGACTTTGGCCTCAATGCTTACGGTAAAGGCGGTGCCGAATTGGCTGGAGTTGTTTTCCACCATGGGCGGCAACTGCAGGGCCTTGATTTTCTCGTCGGTAAGGCAGAGACAGACAATGCCGCTGCATTCGCGGATCAGCATCGCCATCTGGGCGTTGGTCAAGCTCTCGGCGGCAAAGATTAGATCGCCTTCGTTTTCTCTGTCTTCATCGTCGACCACCAAAACACCGCGGCCTTGACGCAATGCTTCGAGGGCGGTTTCGACTCTTTTAATTGGGGTGCCAAAAGGCGCTAATAATGACTGATTCATGGTAAAAATCCTTAAATTACGGCTTGGGTTTTCCAGAATCAGGGCAAAGAAAGGAATAGCGGTGTCTCTGCCATTGGCAGAGACATATCACTAAGCGGATCGCCTGGCGGCAATCTGATTCTCTTTCATCCGGACTGAGCCATCTAAATGGCAACACCGTCGGCTCTGGATTAGTCACGCTAGGATGTGATGACACCAGATCTGCTGACCCCGCCAAAATCTGGCGGGCGCTCGCGGGCTTTCATGTCGCTGACACGATTTACCGCCGGTGGGGAATTTCACCCCGCCCTGAGAATTTACCCGTCATTTGTATATAACAGGCGGCAACAGCATGCGCTTGTAATATACAAATGACAAGCGGACAGGGTCACATTTTCTGCCGGCAACTTTGATATCAAGGCTTAGGTGACAGGGCTTGCCGTTGGCGCCGGTCGGCGTCACTATATGCAGGCGGCCTGTAGTCGAGGGAGTAGGCCGCAGATATTAACGCTTTAAGGAAGAGTGATGAGTCGAGCAGGATCCCTGATGTTGGTTTTAGGCACAGCCTTGTGGCTGTGCGGATGCAGTGGAATGAATTCAGAAAATAAGCTGGTGGCACCGGTTGCCGAAAAACGTCCCCACACCATGAGCCTTCACGGTGTGACCAGGACAGACGACTATTATTGGCTGCGTGACGATGAGCGTCAGGCCCCGGACGTTATCGACTATCTGGAACGGGAAAACGCCTATACCGCCGCACGTCTTAAGCCTTGGGAGCCGCTGAAACAGAAACTGTTTAAAGAGCTGATCTCCAGGCTGGAGCAGGATGAGAGCAGTGTGCCATATCGCTGGCATAACCATTGGTATTACCGCCGTTTCGAGGCCGGGCTGGAGTATCCGGTGATCGCCAGAAGCCGTGAGCTCAATGGTGAAGAGCAGTTGCTGCTTGATGTTAACCTGCGTGCCGAGGGGCAGGAGTTTTACGCCCTGGGCGGAGTGTCTGTCAGCCCGGATGAGCAGATACTGGCCTTCGCCGAGGATACCCTCAGCCGCCGTATTTACAGCGTCTATTTTAAAGATCTTGCCACCGGGGAACTGCTTGCCGACAAGCTGACGGGCGTTGATGGACGGGTGGTCTGGAGCAATGACAACCGTTATGTGTTCTATATCGCCAAAGACCCACAGACTCTGCTGGGATACCAGGTTTTCCGGCACAAGCTGGGAAGCCCCCAGAGCGAGGATCTGCTGGTTTATGAAGAGCAGGACGATACCTTCTATATCTCCCTCGGCAAGAGTCTGGATGAATCCCTGATTGTATTGCACCACGAGAGCACCACGACCAGTGAAGTTTCCCTGCTCGATGCCAACGCCCCGCTCGGCGAGTTCCGGGCGTTTCTGCCACGGGAAGAGGGCCACGAATACAGCATCGCCAAGCGTGGAGATGAATTCTTCATCCTCAGCAACTGGAAGGCGACCAATTTCAGGCTGATGAAAACCACGGCTGCCGATGCCGGCGATAAGCGCAAGTGGCAGCAGGTGCTGGCCCATGATCCCGAGGTGCGCCTCGAAGATCTGTTATTGCTGGACGATTATCTGATAGTACAGAGCCGCAGCCAGGGGCTGAGCCATATCAAGGTCTATCCCCATACAGATCTCAGCCGCGGCTATGAATTGGCCTTTGATGACCCGGCCTATGTGGTTGGTCTGGATATCAATCCCAGCCAGCACAGTCGCGAACTGAGGTTATATTACTCGAGCCCGACTACCCCCGAGAGTATTTACAGTTATCAACTGGATAAGCCGGGTGAGCGTAAACTGCTCAAACAGGAAAAGGTATTGGGGGATTTCGAGCCCGGCAACTATCAGGCCGAGCGCTTGTTGATCCCGGCACGTGATGGTGCCCAGGTGCCCGTGACTTTGGTGTATCGCAAGGACAAGTTCCGTAAAGACGGTAGTAACCCACTGTATCAATACGGTTATGGTGCTTACGGCCATATCATAGAGCCGGATTTCGATGCCTCTGTTCTCAGCCTGCTGGATCGCGGCGTGGTTTATGCCATTGCCCATGTCCGGGGTGGAGAGATGCTCGGCAGGCCTTGGTACGATGATGGCAGGCTGTTTAATAAACGAAACAGTTTCAATGACTTTGAGGACACTACCCGAGCACTTTTGGACCTGGGTTATGCCGCACCCGGCAAAGTGGTTGCCGCCGGAGGCAGTGCCGGTGGTTTATTGATGGGTGCCGTGGTCAATCAGGCTCCGGATCTTTACCTGGCGGTGGCCGCCCATGTGCCCTTTGTGGATATAGTCACCACCATGCTCGATGAGTCGATTCCACTGACGACCAATGAATATGATGAGTGGGGCAACCCCAATGACAAGCCCTACTTTGACTACATGCTGAGCTACTCGCCTTATGACAACATTCGCCATCAGGCCTACCCGCATCTGTTGGTGACCACAGGGCTGCACGATTCTCAGGTGCAGTATTTTGAGCCAGCCAAGTGGGTGGCCAAACTCAGGGATTATAAGACGGACGACAATCTGCTGCTGTTACAGACGGATATGGAGGCCGGCCATGGCGGCAAGAGCGGACGTTTCCGGCAATTTGAAGATACCGCGCTGGAATATGCCTTCTTCCTCGGCCTGTTGGGACTGGAATGAGTGGTGATAACTGGCAGCTGTATATCCTGCGCTGCGCCGGGGGCGAGCTGTACACAGGGATCACCAAGGATGTGACCCGGCGCCTGCAGGAGCATCAGAGTGGCGGCCCCAAAGCCGCCAAATATCTGCGTGGTCGCGGGCCTTTGCAACTCGTTTATCGTGAAGAGATTAGTGGCCACGGTGATGCCCTGCGGCGGGAGATGGCGGTAAAAAAGCTGAGTAAGCGCGCCAAACTGAGTTTGATTGCCAAGTCCGCAGTTATGCCGGGGTGAGTGACCTTAAAAAAGAAAAAGGAGCAGGAGCGCCAATGGCCGGGCCATTACAGCGGGCGCTTCCTGCGGTCGGGAAGAGGGTCCCCAAGGAGGGGGTGATGGCTCATCGGCGATGGCCCATCAGCAAGATAGTGACAAAGAGCCGCGGCCGGCGAGTTCCACAACGCCAGTCGACGGCTGTTTCGCTACTCAGCTAGATAAAGCAGAAAACATGCCAAAGCAATAACACATTGTTTATATTTGTTATTCTTGCGCCCACCTTGCAGTAAGTGTCCGCACTAGTGTCCTCTTTTCTTAAAAAGTGACCGATTTGGCTATTCAGGTGTCCGCTGGACACTCAAACCGGCTCTTAAAGTGGTCCATTTAAAGGTGGGTTATTGAGGCAAACAGGAAACCAGGCGCATGCTTGATGTCACACTCTCAAACAGATAGAAAACTCGGTAGGTTATTGTTTCCGAGCGGACGAATTGATTTTCGAGCCTTTTTGGGAAAAGTATTGGTCTTGGATTTGGTTCTTGGCATCAAGGCGCTTAACTGTGCTTTTTGGTTAACTGACACAAAGAGTCCGCCTTTCTCTTGGTTTCGCCCTGTGTATCCTTGATAACAAAGTTGATTAAGAATACAATCTATGGCCGATTTTTGTGCCCTGAGCCGGAGAATTCTCGTCAGGGGCGAGTTCGAAAGCGGGCTGGCGCTGAATTAAGCCTTAAACTTACTCAGCTGTCCCTAGGCTCAGGTCGTAATGAGTAACGGAATTAACCGATGACAACAAATACTGAAAACCAGGGCAACTCTCTGGATATCGTAAAGTGGGTAGTAGCTATACTACTGGTGGCTGCAGCGATTGTTGGCAACCAGATGTACAACGACAGTGAAATCTTCACTCTGCCAATCCGCGCAGCGGGTGTGGTTGTCGTATTTGCTATTGCAGGTTTTATAGCCCTGCAAACGATTAAGGGTAAGCAAGCCTTGGCCTTTGCCCGTGAGTCACAAATCGAAGTGCGCAAAGTTGTATGGCCTACTCGCCAAGAGGCGTTGAATACCACCTTTATCGTACTGGCTGCGACAGGTATCCTGGCCTTGATCCTTTGGGGATTGGATGCGGTATTGCTGCGCATTGTCAACTTTATTACTGGCGTATAGGCACTAGAATGACTGAAGCTAAAGAAGCTAAGAAAAGATGGTATGTGGTTCAGGCTTTTTCCGGTTATGAAGGCCGTGTATGTAAGTCTTTGCTTGAACACATCAAGATGCATGGTATGGAAGAGTTCTTCGGCGAAGTACTGGTTCCTACCGAAGAAGTCGTGGAAATGCGTGCCGGCCAACGCCGCAAGAGTGAGCGTAAGTTTTTCCCCGGTTATGTGCTGGTACAGATGGAAATGAACGATCAAAGCTGGCACTTGGTGAAGAGTATTCCTCGAGTGATGGGCTTTATTGGTGGCACATCTGATCGCCCAGCACCTATTTCTGATAAGGAAGCCGAGGCTATCCTGCGTCGCTTGCAGGAGACGACTGATTCTCCGACTCATCGCGTTATGTTCGAACCCGGCGAAGTGGTTCGGGTTACCGATGGTCCATTTGCCGACTTCAACGGTACGGTTGAGGAAGTGGATTATGACAAGAACCGCGTTAAGGTGTCTGTGATGATCTTCGGCCGCTCAACTCCGGTTGAGTTGGACTTTAATCAGGTTGAAAAATCCTGATTAAATAAAATACAAAATCCGTTTGGCAACGGGTGCGGATTTCTATATAATCCGCACCCGTTGTTTTCGGGGAGCTTAAGGCATGTTGCCTGAGCGTTTGAACCCAAACTGAGGAAATGTCAGATGGCAAAGAAAATTGAAGCTTACATCAAGCTGCAAGTAGCAGCCGGTGCTGCAAACCCGTCTCCACCAGTTGGTCCAGCTCTGGGTCAGAAAGGTGTGAACATCATGGAATTCTGTAAAGCATTCAACGCTCGTACTGAAAAGTTCGAAAAAGGTATGCCAATTCCAGTAGTGATCACTGTTTACAATGATCGCTCATTCACTTTCGAAACCAAGACTCCACCTGCAGCCTTCTTGCTGAAGAAAGCCGCTGGCCTGAAGTCAGGTTCTGCCCGTCCTAACACTGAGAAAGTGGGTACTATCAAGCGTAGCCAGGTTCAGGAAATTGCTGAAACCAAGGCAACCGATATGACTGGTGCTGACATTGAAGCGATGATTCGCTCAATCGAAGGTACTGCGCGTTCCATGGGTTTGGTAGTAGAGGACTAATATAATGGCAAAGCTGACTAAGCGCATGCGCACCATCCGCGAGAAAGTGGACGTAACCAAAGCATACGACATCAACGAAGCTGTAGCTCTGCTGAAAGAACTGGCTACTGCCAAGTTCGTTGAGAGCGTAGACGTTGCCGTTAACCTGGGTGTTGATCCTCGTAAATCAGACCAAAACGTTCGTGGTGCCACTGTGCTGCCACACGGTACCGGTCGTGAAGTACGTGTTGCTGTATTCACTCAAGGTGCCAATGCCGAAGCTGCGAAAGAAGCTGGTGCTGAACTGGTAGGTATGGAAGATCTGGCTGAGCAGGTGAAAGCCGGCGAAATGAACTTCGACGTAGTTATCGCATCTCCTGATGCAATGCGCGTTGTTGGTATGCTGGGTCAAATCCTGGGCCCACGCGGCCTGATGCCTAACCCTAAAACCGGTACTGTAACTCCTAACGTTGCCGAAGCTGTTAAGAACGCCAAGGCAGGTCAGGTTCGTTACCGTAACGACAAGAACGGCATCATCCACACTACTATCGGTAAAGTGGACTTCGAAACTGTTCAACTGAAAGAAAACCTGGAAGCACTGCTGTCTGCACTGAGAAAGGCTAAGCCTGCTGCAGCCAAAGGTCAGTATGTGAAGAAGGTAAGCATCTCCACCACTATGGGTGCAGGTGTAGCTGTCGACCAGAACACTCTGGACGCTGCTAGCTAATTTTACAAAGTGCGCGTGTTAGCCTATAATGCGCGCACTTTTGTGGGTTGGAACCTATGACGGGTGTTTTCACTCTGATGGGTTTCCGTCCAAGACCGCAGGTGTTGACCGTCTGGAATACTTAATTTCCTGCGTAGACGGTGTCAGGCCCCAGATAGATTTATTTCTGCTGGATTATCTGCACCGTAAGTAACTGAGTACGTTTGTATTCAGTATGGTAAACACTGGGGGGAACCCCCAGGTAGAATCCAGGAGTAAAGCCAATGGCATTAAGACTCGAAGACAAAAAAGCGATTGTTGCTGAAGTCAACGAAGCTGCCAAAGGTGCGCTTTCTGCAGTTGTCGCCGATTCACGCGGTGTAACTGTAGGTGCTATGACAGTTCTGCGTAAGACTGCTCGCGCAAACGGTGTGTATGTACGTGTAGTACGTAACACTCTGGCTCGCCGCGCAGTAGAAGGCACTGCTTTTGAGTGTCTGACAGAGGTGTTCTCTGGCCCAACTTTGATTGCTTTCTCTAACGAGCACCCAGGTGCTGCAGCTCGTCTGTTAAAAGACTTTGCTAAAGAGCAAGCCGCTTTCGAAGTTAAAGGTGCAGCTTTTGAAGGGGAATTCATCCCTGCAGCTGACATTGATCGTTTGGCAAAACTGCCAACTTACGAAGAAGCACTGGCACAGCTGATGATGACTATGAAAGAAGCATCTGCTGGCAAGTTCGTTCGTACTCTGGCCGCTCTGCGCGATCAAAAACAAGAAGCCGCTTAATCTCAAGCTGGCTGCTTAACAGAATTGAATTCAGAACAATAGGAAACATTTGTTATGTCTATCACTAAAGACCAAATCCTTGAAGCCTTTGCAGCTATGTCTGTAATGGAAGTTGTTGAACTGATCGAAGCTATGGAAGAGAAGTTCGGCGTATCTGCTGCTGCTGCAGTAGTTGCTGGCGGCGCTGGTGAAGCTGCTGCTGCTGAAGAGAAAACCGAGTTCGACGTAGTTATGACTTCTCACGGTGACAACAAAGTTGCTGTGATCAAGGCTGTACGTGGTGCCACAGGTCTGGGTCTGAAAGAAGCCAAAGCTATGGCTGAATCTGCTCCAGTAGCTGTTAAAGAAGGCGTCTCTAAAGAAGAAGCTGAAGCTCTGAAGAAAGATCTTGAAGAAGCTGGTGCTCAAGTAGAGATCAAGTAAGTCATACTGACTTACAATCACCCAAGCCAATTGGGTGGAGGCTGGCGGTTTTTTGACCGTCGGCCTTTTTTGCGCTGTAAGCGTTGGCGATTTTTTTCACCGTTTGTCGCCAGATTTTGCAGTCCCTAGCAGTGATTATTGGTTAGGTTCTTGCCATCAACGGTGATGGGCAAACGTGCTGGATTAACTGTGTTGATCCAGTCTTGGTCACATCTCGCAAGCAGAGGAAACCCATGGTTTACTCCTATTCTGAAAAGAAGCGTATTCGCAAAGACTTCGGTAAGCGTCCACAGGTATTGGACATCCCTTACTTGTTGTCTATTCAGTTAGACTCTTTTAAGAAGTTCACCGATCAAGATCCTACCGGTGAGCGTGGCCTAGAGGCCGCCTTCCGTAGCGTTTTTCCCATCAAGAGCTTTTCTGGTAATTCAGAACTGCAGTACGTCAGCTATAAGCTGGGCGAGCCTGTTTTTGATGTGAAAGAGTGTCAAATCCGCGGTGTGACATACTCCGCTCCACTGCGTGTTAAGCTGCGCATGGTGCTGTATGATCGTGAAGCTGCCGCCGGCACTGTAAAAGATATAAAAGAACAAGAAGTCTACATGGGGGATATCCCTCTGATGACTGAAAACGGTACCTTTGTCATCAATGGTACTGAGCGTGTTATCGTATCTCAGTTGCACCGTAGCCCAGGTGTGTTCTTCGACCACGACCGTGGTAAGACACACTCCTCAGGTAAAGTGCTGTATAACGCGCGTATTATTCCTTACCGCGGTTCATGGCTCGACTTCGAGTTCGACCCTAAAGATGCGTTGTTTGTACGTATTGACCGTCGCCGTAAGCTGCCTGCCAGCATCATTCTGCGTGCCCTGGAATATTCTACTCAGGATATCCTCGACATCTTCTTCGAGCGTATTGACTTCAAGATCAAGAAAGATTCTCTGGTCATGACACTGGTTCCTGAGCGTCTGCGTGGTGAAACTGCCAGCTATGACATCAAGGACTCTGAAGGCACTGTGCTGGTAGAGAAGGGCCGTCGTATCACTGCCCGTCATATCCGCCAACTGGAAAAAACCAACACCACTGAACTGGAAGTACCGGTTGAGTATATTGTTGGTAAAGTGGCGGCTCAGGACTATATCGATCCTGACACAGGTGAAGTACTGGTTACCGCCAACAACGAGATCAGCCTGGAAGACCTGGCCAATCTGTCACTGGCCGGTATCAAAGAGGTCAGCACCCTGTACATCAACGAGCTGGATCACGGTGCTTACATTTCTGACACCCTGCGTATTGACTCAACCACCAACCGTTTGGAAGCGCTGGTTGAAATCTATCGCATGATGCGTCCTGGCGAGCCACCAACCAAGGATGCCGCCGAAGCTCTGTTCCAGAATCTGTTCTTCAGCGAAGAGCGCTATGATCTGTCTAAAGTGGGCCGGATGAAGTTCAACCGTCGTCTTGAAATCGACGAGAACGAAGGTACCGGTGTACTGACCAAAGAAGACATAGTTGCCGTAATGAAGAAGATCATCGAAATCCGTAACGGTTTTGATGAAGTCGATGATATCGACCACCTGGGTAACCGTCGTATCCGTAGCGTTGGCGAAATGGCCGAGAACCAGTTCCGTGTCGGTCTGGTACGTGTTGAGCGCGCAGTACGTGAACGTCTGTCTCTGGGCGATCTGAACGAGCTGATGCCTCAGGATCTGATCAACGCCAAGCCAATCTCTGCAGCAGTGAAGGAGTTCTTCGGTTCTTCTCAGCTGTCGCAGTTTATGGATCAGAACAACCCACTGTCAGAAGTGACTCACAAGCGCCGTATTTCGGCTCTTGGTCCTGGCGGTCTGACCCGTGAGCGTGCCGGCTTCGAAGTTCGAGACGTGCACCCAACTCACTATGGTCGTCTGTGTCCAATTGAGACCCCTGAAGGTCCAAACATTGGTCTGATCAACTCACTGTCTACCTTTGCCCGTACCAACTCATACGGCTTCCTGGAAACACCTTACCGCAAGGTGATCGACAGTGTGGTTACTGATGAAGTGGAATATCTGTCAGCCATCGAAGAAGGCCGCTATGTGATTGCACAGGCCAACATCGAGCTCGACAACGAAGGTCGCATTGTGGAAGAGCAGGTTGCCTGTCGCCACAAGGGTGAATCCACCTTTATGCGCGCTTCCGATATCCAGTATATGGACGTATCTCCACAGCAGATCATCTCTGTGGCGGCATCTTTGATCCCATTCCTTGAGCACGACGACGCTAACCGTGCATTGATGGGTGCAAACATGCAACGTCAGGCAGTACCAACACTCAAGTCAGAGAAGCCTCTGGTGGGTACAGGTATTGAACGTACACTGGCTGTTGACTCAGGCGTGGTTGTGGCTGCCAAGCGTGGCGGTGTGATCGACTATGTTGATGCCAGCCGCATCGTGGTTAAGGTTAACGAAGATGAGCTGCGCCCAGGCGAAGCCGGTATCGATATCTACAACCTGACCAAGTACACCCGCTCCAACCAGAACACCTGCATCAACCAGCGTCCATGCTGTAGCGTAGGTGAGCCTGTGGTGCGTGGTGACGTGCTGGCCGATGGTCCGTCAACCGACTTGGGCGACCTGGCTCTGGGTCAGAACATGCGCGTGGCGTTCATGCCATGGAACGGTTACAACTTTGAGGATTCCATCCTTATTTCCGAGCGCGTAGCGCAGGAAGACCGTTTCACGACTATCCACATTCAGGAACTGTCCTGTATCGCTCGTGACACCAAGCTGGGTAGCGAAGAGATCACTGCCGATATCCCTAACGTAGGTGAGTCTGCACTGAGCAAGCTGGATGAATCCGGTATCGTTTACATCGGCGCCGAAGTTAAAGGCGGTGACATTCTGGTTGGTAAGGTAACGCCTAAGGGTGAAACTCAGCTGACTCCGGAAGAGAAACTGCTGCGGGCTATTTTCGGTGAGAAAGCGTCTGACGTTAAAGACAGCTCTCTGCGTGTACCTAACTCAGTGAAGGGTACCGTTATCGACGTGCAAGTCTTCACCCGTGATGGTGTTGAAAAAGACAAGCGCGCCATCGAAATCGAAGAGATGCACATTGCTCAAGCCCGTAAGGACTTGACAGAAGAGTTCAAGATCCTTGAAGAAGGTGTTCTGAGCCGTGCCCGTAACTTGCTGCTGAGCGCTGGTTTCAGTGAAGCCAAACTGGCTGAACTGCCACGCAAAGACGTATTGGTTCAGGTTATCGACGATGAAGCCAAGCAAACCGAATTGGAACAGCTGGCTGAACAGCACGAAGAGCTGAAAGCCGACTTTGACAAGAAGTTCGAAATCAAGCGTCGCAAGATCACCCAAGGTGATGATCTGGCTCCAGGCGTACTGAAGATCGTTAAGGTTTACCTGGCAGTTAAGCGTACCATCCAGCCTGGTGACAAGATGGCGGGTCGTCACGGTAACAAGGGTGTGATCTCCAAGATCTGTCCTATCGAAGATATGCCATACGACGAGCAGGGTAACCCTGTCGACATCGTACTGAACCCTCTGGGTGTACCTTCGCGGATGAACATAGGTCAGGTACTGGAAGTTCACTTGGGTGCTGCGGCTAAAGGTATTGGTAATCGCATCAATGCCATGCTGGAAGAACAGCGTGAGCTGGCCGAACTGCGTGGCTACATCAAACAGGTCTATGAACTGGGCGATGAAGTGAAGCAGCGCGTGGATATCGATTCATTTACCGATGATGAAGTTCTGCGTCTGGCCAAACACCTGAAGGATGGTCTGCCAACGGCAACCCCAGCCTTCGACGGTGCCAAAGAGAAAGAGATCAAGCAGATGCTTGAGCTTGCAGGTCTGCCGACTTCTGGTCAGCTGAATCTGTTTGATGGTCGTACCGGTAACCAGTTCGAGCGTCCTGTGACCGTAGGTTACATGTACATGCTCAAACTGAACCACTTGGTTGATGACAAGATGCACGCCCGTTCTACCGGTTCGTACAGCTTGGTTACTCAGCAGCCTCTGGGCGGTAAAGCTCAGTTCGGTGGTCAGCGTTTCGGTGAGATGGAAGTGTGGGCCCTGGAGGCATACGGTGCTGCGTATACTCTGCAGGAAATGCTCACAGTGAAATCGGATGACGTTAACGGTCGTACTCAGATGTACAAGAACATCGTTGACGGTAACCATCAGATGCAGCCAGGAATGCCAGAGTCCTTCAACGTATTGCTGAAGGAGATCCGTTCTCTCGGTATCAACATCGAGTTGGATCAAGAGTAAGACGCGGGTTAAAGCCTGCGTTTGGCAACGAATTGGTGCTCCGCGAGAGCGGGGCACCGGGTTTAACTCCTTCAGGAGAGAAACGTGAAAGACTTATTAAAGTTTCTGAAACAGCAAAGCAAGACTGAAGAATTTGAAGGCATCAAGATCGGCCTGGCGTCGCCTGATCTGATCCGTTCTTGGTCATTTGGTGAAGTTAAGAAGCCTGAAACCATCAACTACCGTACATTCAAGCCTGAGCGTGAAGGCCTGTTCTGTGCCCGTATCTTTGGCCCGGTCAAAGACTACGAGTGTCTGTGCGGTAAGTACAAGCGTCTCAAGCACCGCGGTGTGATCTGTGAGAAGTGTGGCGTTGAAGTGACCCAGACCAAAGTACGTCGTGAGCGTATGGGCCACATCGAACTGGCCAGCCCAGTTGCCCACATCTGGTTCCTCAAGTCACTGCCATCCCGTATCGGTCTGATGCTGGACATGACTCTGCGTGATATTGAGCGAGTACTCTACTTCGAATCTTATGTGGTTATCGAGCCAGGCATGACCAGCCTGGAGCGCGGTCAAATGCTGACCGAAGAAACCTACCTGGATGCGCTGGAAGAGTATGGTGACGAGTTTGAAGCCAAGATGGGTGCCGAAGCGGTTCTGGAACTGCTGCGCGCTATCGATCTGGAGAAAGAAGTTGAGCAGATGCGCGAAGAGCTGCCATCTATTAACTCTGAGACCCGTCGCAAGAAAGTCACCAAGCGTTTGAAGCTGGTTGAGGCCTTCTACCATTCAGGCAACAAGCCAGAGTGGATGATCCTCAAGGTGCTGCCGGTTCTGCCACCTGATCTGCGTCCTCTGGTTCCACTGGACGGCGGTCGTTTCGCGACTTCAGATCTGAACGATCTGTATCGCCGCGTGATCAACCGTAACAACCGTTTGAAGCGTCTGCTGGATCTGGCCGCTCCGGATATCATAGTTCGCAACGAAAAGCGTATGCTGCAGGAATCTGTTGATGCCCTGCTGGATAACGGTCGTCGCGGTCGTGCCATTACCGGTTCCAACAAGCGTCCTCTGAAGTCCTTGGCCGATATGATCAAGGGTAAGCAAGGTCGTTTCCGTCAGAACCTGCTGGGTAAGCGTGTTGACTACTCAGGCCGTTCGGTAATTACCGTGGGCCCAACTCTGCGTCTGCACCAGTGTGGTCTGCCGAAGAAAATGGCGCTGGAACTGTTCAAACCATTCATTTACGGCAAGCTGGAAGGTCGTGGCCTGGCCACTACCATCAAAGCCGCCAAGAAGATGGTTGAGCGTGAAGTTGCCGAGGTTTGGGACGTACTGGATGAAGTGATCCGCGAACACCCTGTGATGCTGAACCGTGCACCAACACTGCACCGTTTGGGTATCCAGGCGTTCGAACCTGTACTGATCGAAGGTAAAGCGATTCAACTGCACCCACTGGTGTGTGCGGCCTATAACGCCGACTTCGACGGTGACCAAATGGCGGTACACGTGCCTCTGACGCTGGAAGCCCAGCTGGAAGCCCGTGCGTTGATGATGTCAACCAATAACATTCTGTCACCTGCCAACGGTGAGCCGGTTATCACTCCTTCTCAGGACGTGGTACTGGGTCTGTACTACATGAGCCGTGAGCGCGTAAATGGCCGCGGTGAAGGTATGGCCTTTGAGTCTGTTGCCGAAGCCGAGAAAGCCTATCGCACAGGTGCCGCCGAGCTGCACGCCCGGGTTAAAGTTCGTATCACCGAAACTCATATCGATGAGAACGGTGAGCGCACCCAGCAGCGTCGCATTGTCGACACCACAGTAGGTCGTGCTCTGTTGTCATTGATCCTGCCAGCCGGTATGTCTTTTGATCTGGTTAACCAGAACATGGGCAAGAAGCAGATCTCCCGTTTGCTGAACACCTGCTACCGTCAGCTGGGTCTGAAAGATACCGTTATCTTTGCTGACCAACTGATGTACACAGGTTTCCAATACGCCACTATCTCAGGTGCCTCTGTCGGTATCAACGATATGGAAATCCCGGAAGCCAAGTACAAGCTGGTTGCCGACGCAGAAGCCGAAGTTTTGGAAATCCAGGAACAGTTCCAGTCTGGTCTGGTAACTGCCGGTGAGCGTTACAACAAGGTTATCGATATCTGGGCCAGCGCCAACGAGAAAGTCTCCAAGGCGATGATGGAAAACCTGTCTTCCGAAGTGGTTATCAACCGCGACGGTGAAGAAGAGAAACAGGCTTCTTTCAACAGCATCTACATGATGGCCGACTCAGGCGCTCGTGGTAGTGCCGCTCAGATCCGTCAGTTGGCGGGTATGCGTGGTCTGATGGCCAAGCCAGACGGCTCTATCATCGAAACGCCCATCGTGGCGAACTTCCGTGAAGGTCTGAACGTACTGCAGTACTTTATTTCAACCCACGGTGCTCGTAAGGGTCTGGCGGATACCGCACTTAAGACAGCAAACTCAGGTTACCTGACTCGTCGTCTGGTGGATGTTGCCCAGGATCTGGTCGTTATCGAAGATGACTGTGGTACTCACGAAGGTCTGATCATGAAACCGCTGATTGAAGGTGGTGACGTGGTTGAGCCACTGCGTGAGCGCGTACTGGGTCGTGTTGTTGCCGAGGATGTTTACTATCCTGGTTCCGACGAAGTCCTGGCGCCACGTAACACTTTGCTGGATGAGGCATGGTGTGACAAGCTGGAAGAGTACAGCGTTGACGAAGTTAAAGTTCGCTCTGTGATCTCCTGTGATACCGACTTCGGTGTTTGTGCCAAGTGTTATGGTCGCGACCTGGCCCGTGGTCACCTGATCAACCAAGGTGAAGCAATCGGTGTTGTTGCTGCTCAGTCAATCGGTGAGCCTGGTACACAGCTGACGATGCGTACCTTCCACATCGGTGGTGCGGCATCCAGGGCTTCTGCAGAAAACAACGTTCAGGTGAAGAACGCCGGTAACCTGAAGCTGCATAACGCCAAGTTCGTTAAGAACAGCGATGGCAAGTTGGTTATCGTATCGCGCTCGTCTGAGCTGGCGATTATCGATGAACTGGGCCGTGAGAAAGAGCGCTACAAAGTGCCTTACGGTACTGTGCTCGAAACGCTGGAAGGCGCTGAAGTTAACGCTGGCCAGACCATCGCTAACTGGGATCCACATACTCACCCAATCATCACTGAAGTGGCGGGTTATGTGAAGTTTGAGCAGATGATTGACGGTGTCACCATCTCGCGTCAAACCGACGAGCTGACCGGTCTGTCTTCCATCGTGGTATTGGATGTGGCCCAGCGCCCAAGCGCCGGCAAAGAAATGCGTCCAATGATCCGCTTGGTGGATGAAAACGGTAATGACCTGACTATTCCTGGTACCGACGTACCTGCGCAGTACTTCCTGCCCAGCAATGCGATCGTAAACCTGGAAGATAATGCTCAGATCAGCGTCGGTGATGCACTGGCTCGTATTCCTCAGGAATCGTCCAAGACACGCGATATTACCGGTGGTCTGCCAAGGGTTGCTGACCTGTTCGAAGCCCGTAAGCCGAAAGAGCCTGCGATTCTGGCTGAGATCAGCGGTACCATCTCCTTCGGTAAAGAGACCAAAGGTAAGCGTCGTCTGGTTATTACTCCTGCCGAGGGCGGTAACCCATACGAAGAGATGATCCCCAAGTGGCGTAACCTGAACGTGTTCGAAGGTGAAAAAGTCGAACGCGGTGAAGTGATCGCCGATGGTCCAGAGTCTGCTCACGATATTCTGCGTCTGCGCGGTATCCACAACGTAGCCAACTACATTGTGAATGAAGTACAGGACGTATATCGTCTGCAGGGTGTGAAGATTAACGACAAGCACATCGAGGTGATCATTCGCCAGATGCTGCGTAAGTGTCTGATCACTGAAGCCGGTGATTCTGAGTTCCTCGAAGGGGAGCAGGTTGAGGTGTCCCGCGTCAAGATCGCTAACCGCGAACTGGAAGAGCAGGGCAAGATTCCGGCCAAGTTCGAACGTGAACTGCTGGGTATCACCAAAGCCTCTCTGGCGACTGAGTCCTTCATCTCTGCGGCCTCGTTCCAGGAAACCACTCGCGTACTGACCGAAGCGGCAGTAGGTGGTAAGAGTGATAACCTGCGCGGTCTGAAAGAGAACGTGATCGTAGGTCGTTTGATCCCGGCTGGTACGGGTTATGCTTACCACAACAACCGTAACCAGGCTCGCGGTGAAGTAGCGACTGAAGCACCTAGCATCAGCGCCAGCGAAGCCGAACAGAACCTGGCCGATCTGTTGAACCTGGCTGGCAGTCAGGAATAAGTAGCATAGATGTTACAAAAGGCGCCGAAAGGCGCCTTTTTCATTGGAATACGCTGCAAAAGTTGGCTATTTCTTGACAGCCAAGCCTTACCTTTCTAAAATTCCGCGTCCCACTATTGTGGGATTAGATTTTTCACACCTTATTGTTGAGTTGAAATCAACTGATTCGGAGCTATACATGGCAACTGTAAACCAGTTGGTACGTAAGCCTCGCGCACCTAAAGTCGAAAAGACTAACGTGCCTGCGTTGAACGCGTGCCCACAAAAGCGTGGTGTTTGTACTCGTGTGTACACCACTACTCCAAAAAAACCTAACTCTGCACTACGTAAAGTAGCTCGTGTGCGTCTGACCAACGGTTTCGAAGTATCTTCGTACATCGGCGGTGAAGGCCACAACCTGCAGGAACACAGTGTAATCCTGATCCGTGGTGGTCGTGTTAAAGACTTACCTGGTGTGCGTTATCACACTGTTCGTGGCGCCCTGGACTGTGCTGGTGTGACTTCACGTCGCCAAGCTCGTTCTAAGTACGGTGCTAAGCGTCCTAAGTCTTAATGGTTTTCCGTTAAGTAAGGCCAAGCTAAATATAAATTCCAGTTTTGGAAATACCTGAAGCATACGGAGAATAGTTATGCCAAGACGTCGCGTAGTAGGACAACGTAAAATCCTACCTGATCCAAAGTTTCAAAGTGAGTTGCTGGCTAAGTTCATCAACGTCATTATGCAGGACGGCAAAAAGTCGACTGCTGAAAAAATTATCTACAAAGCACTGGATGTTGTCGCCGATAAGAAAGGCGAAGAGCATCTGGTTATCCTTGAAGCAGCCCTGGAAAACGTTCGCCCAGCGGTAGAGGTTAAGTCTCGCCGTGTTGGTGGTTCTACTTACCAGGTTCCATGTGAAGTTCGTCCAGTTCGTCGTAACGCACTGGCGATGCGCTGGTTGGTTGAAGCTGCTCGTAAGCGTGGTGAAAAATCTATGGCTCTGCGCCTGGCAGGTGAACTGCTGGACGCTTCCGAAAACAAAGGTACTGCCGTTAAGAAGCGCGAAGACGTGCATCGTATGGCAGAAGCCAACAAAGCGTTTGCTCATTACCGTTGGTAATATCGGGCGCGGGCTTGCCCGCGCTTTCTCTGACATTGCTAAGATTTTTATCTTAGTCAAGAGGGTATAATCGTGGCTCGTACAACTCCAATTGAGCGTTATCGCAACATAGGTATTTGTGCTCACGTTGACGCAGGTAAAACCACTACCACAGAGCGAGTCCTGTTCTATACAGGGGTAAACCACAAGATGGGTGAAACCCATGACGGTGCGTCTACCACTGACTGGATGGTTCAGGAGCAGGAGCGGGGTATTACTATTACCTCAGCGGCTGTTACCACGTTCTGGCGCGGTATGGATGCCCAGTTTACTGAGCATCGTATCAATATCATCGATACCCCAGGTCACGTCGATTTTACTATTGAGGTAGAGCGTTCTCTGCGCGTACTTGACGGTGCTGTAGTGGTCTTTTGTGGTTCTTCTGGTGTGGAACCTCAGTCTGAGACCGTATGGCGTCAGGCCGACAAGTATCATGTCCCCCGTCTGGTGTTCGTCAATAAGATGGACCGTGCCGGTGCCGACTTTGATCGCGTAGTAGGACAGATCCGTAACCGTCTCGGTGCAACTTGTGTGCCTATTCAATTGAATATTGGTGCAGAAGAAAACTTTAGCGGGGTTATCGATCTCATCAAGATGAAAGCCATCAACTGGAATGAAGAAGACCAGGGCCTGACTTTCACTCACGAAGAGATCCCAGAGCATTTGCTTGCCAAGGCAACCGAAATGCGCGAATACCTGGTAGAGAGTGCCGCAGAGGCTTCTGATGAGCTGATGGACAAATACCTTGAAGAAGGTGAGCTCACAGAAGAAGAGATCAAAAAAGCGCTTCGTCAACGTACTATCAACAACGAAATTGTGCTGGCTACCTGTGGTAGTGCCTTTAAAAATAAAGGCGTACAGGCAGTTCTCGATGCTGTTGTTGAATACCTTCCTGCTCCGGTTGATGTTCCTGCGATTAAGGGCATCGATGACAGAGAACAGGAAGTTGAGCGTGTTTCTGATGACAATGCACCTTTCTCTGCGTTGGCATTCAAAATCGCAACAGACCCATTTGTGGGTACTTTGACCTTTATCCGGGTTTACTCAGGTGTCCTGGAGTCAGGTTCAGCCGTTTACAACTCTGTAAAAGAGAAGCGTGAGCGTATCGGCCGTATCGTGCAGATGCACGCCAACGACCGTAAAGAACTGAAAGAAGTGCGCGCAGGTGATATAGCTGCTGCTATCGGCCTGAAAGATGTGACAACCGGTGACACCCTGTGTGACCCAGACCATAAGGTAATTCTGGAGCGGATGGAATTTCCCGAGCCGGTCATTACCATTGCTGTGGAACCTCGTTCCAAAGCCGACCAGGAAAAGATGGGCATTGCGCTGCAGAAGCTGGCAATGGAAGATCCTTCTTTCCGGGTTGAGACTGATGAGGAGTCGGGTCAGACTCTGATTTCAGGTATGGGTGAGCTACACTTGGACATTATCATCGACCGTATGCGCCGTGAGTTCAGCGTTGAATGTAACGTTGGTAAACCTCAGGTGGCTTATCGTGAAACTATCCGCAGTGCTGTGGAAGTGGAAGGTAAGTTTGTGCGTCAGTCTGGTGGTCGTGGTCAATTCGGTCATGTCTGGCTGAAACTGGAGCCTCGTGAAGAGGGTGCCGGTTATGAGTTTGTCAACGAAATCGTTGGTGGTGTCGTTCCTAGGGAATACATCCCTGCGGTTGACAAAGGGATCCAAGAACAGATGAAGAACGGTGTTGTCGCCGGCTTCCCTGTATTGGACGTGAAGGTCACTCTGTTCGATGGTTCATATCATGATGTGGACTCGAACGAAATGGCGTTCAAAGTTGCAGGTTCTATGGGCTTCAAGAAGGGGGCGCTGCAAGCTAACCCTGTGTTGCTCGAGCCTTGCATGAAGGTTGAAGTGACAACCCCAGAAGACTACATGGGTGACGTAGTAGGTGATCTGAACCGTCGTCGTGGTCTTATCGAAGGTATGGATGACGGCGTCGCCGGTATCAAGATTATTCGAGCTGTGGTACCTTTGGCTGAAATGTTTGGTTATGCAACAGATTTGCGCTCAGCGACTCAGGGCCGGGCTTCATACTCCATGGAGTTTTTGAAGTACTCTGAAGCGCCGCAAAACGTTGCTAAAGCAGTTATCGAAGCTCGTACCTGATTTAGGTAACGGCATTAACTGTTATTTTGATTGATGGTGTCCGGCAAAGCCGGACTCTTCTGAAAAGAAAGGAATATATCGTGTCTAAAGCTAAATTTGAACGTTCCAAGCCCCACGTTAACGTGGGCACCATTGGTCACGTTGACCATGGTAAAACCACTCTGACTGCTGCTATCTCAACTGTACTGTCTAAGACTTACGGTGGTGAGGCTCGTGACTTCGCAGCGATCGATAACGCTCCAGAAGAGCGTGAGCGCGGTATTACCATCAATACCTCTCACATCGAGTATGACACTCCAACTCGTCACTACGCTCACGTAGACTGCCCAGGTCACGCTGACTATGTTAAAAACATGATCACCGGTGCTGCCCAGATGGACGGCGCAATCCTGGTAGTAGCTTCTACTGACGGCCCAATGCCACAGACTCGTGAGCACATCCTGCTGTCTCGTCAGGTAGGTGTACCTTTCATCATCGTATTCATGAACAAGTGTGACATGGTAGACGATGAAGAGCTGCTGGAACTGGTAGAGATGGAAGTTCGTGAACTGCTGTCTGAGTACGATTTCCCAGGTGATGACCTGCCAGTAATTCAGGGCTCAGCTCTGAAAGCTCTGGAAGGCGACGCTCAGTGGGAAGCCAAGATCATCGAACTGGCTGAAGCACTGGATTCTTACATCCCTGAGCCAGAGCGTGATATCGATAAGCCATTCCTGCTGCCTATCGAAGACGTATTCTCAATCTCTGGTCGCGGTACTGTAGTAACAGGTCGTGTAGAGCGCGGTATCATCAAAGTTGGTGACGAAGTAGAAATCGTGGGTATCCACGACACTACCAAGACTACCTGTACTGGTGTAGAAATGTTCCGTAAGCTGCTGGACGAAGGTCGTGCCGGTGAGAACTGCGGTATCCTGCTGCGTGGTACCAAGCGTGATGAAGTAGAGCGTGGTCAAGTACTGGCTAAGCCTGGTTCAATCACTCCACACACCAAGTTCGAATCAGAAGTTTACGTACTGTCTAAAGAAGAAGGTGGTCGTCACACTCCATTCTTTAAAGGCTACCGTCCACAGTTCTACTTCCGTACAACTGACGTGACCGGTACTATCGAACTGCCAGAAGGCGTAGAGATGGTAATGCCAGGCGACAACATCAAGATGGTTGTTACTCTGATCTGCCCAATCGCGATGGACGAAGGTCTGCGCTTCGCAATCCGTGAAGGTGGCCGTACAGTTGGTGCTGGTGTTGTAGCCAAGATCATCGCTTAATTGCG